>NZ_WBKP01000087.1 GCF_009602465.1 Cumulibacter manganitolerans
GGCCGCCGGACGCGGTGCGCCGCACGAGCGGGCCGCCCGCCGTGCGGCAGCCGACGCGGCGCGGGGGCACACGGGCGTGTCGGTCGGCCCAGGCACCGGGATCGGCGTCGCCTGCTCCGAGGAGGACGAGCCGCCCGAGGAGGCCGAGCCGATCGCGGCCCCCGCCGTCAAGCCGCTGACCCGTCGCGGACGCCCTCGCACCCCCGGCTCGACGTACGTCGACAGCGAGTCCGGCGTCCGCAAGGGCTACAAGAAGCCGTCGCAGCCGGAGGTCATCGTGCGGTCCCGCTCCGGCGCGACGCCCGCGCTGACGGCACCGCTCGACGAGGACGACCTGCGGCTGCTCGGCGAGGCGGACGCGATCGAGCAGCGGCTCGGCCGGCCGCTCGCGGCCAACAAGGTCAAGGCCGCGACGGACGCGAGCCCGGTGGTACGCAGCGGCTACGGCAAGCACTCCGGCCTCGGGACCAAGGGTGGCGGCGGGGCCGCGAGCACCGCGGAGGTCCTTCGGGTCGGCACCGAGATCGGCCACACGTTCGTCACGAACTCGTCGAAGGACGGAGGGGTTCCCGGCCAGGAGAAGGCCTCGCACGCCGAGAAGCAGGCCGCGATCCTCGACCCCGGCAAGCCGATCGCTGTCGACGACTTCATGTGCGACGACTGCAACGCGTTCTTCGGCAAGCTGGCGCGCCGGCGCGGCGTCCCGCTGGTCGTCAAGGACCCCGGCGGCACGTGGGTGTTCCGGCCGGACGGCGTGCAGATCCGCCGCGCACCCGGCTCGGAGTACATCGTGCACCCCGACGGTCGCGTCTCGGCCGGACCGCCGCGCGCCACCGTGCCGGCCGGATCGCCCAAGGACGGCCCGACCCGCGATACCGCCGCGCAGGACGATCCGGCGGCCGACACCGCCGGCGGCGTGGCGGGCGGCAAGAAGCCTCCGGCCCGGGTGCCGCCCGGGCCGCCGCTCGACGGTCCGGCGGCCACGGTGAAGCCGGTGCGTGCCACGCTGACCCCGGACCAGCACCTCACGCGCGCGCTGAGCAACGAGCTGCGCGACGGGCTCGCCGAGGCGCAGGTGGTGCGGGCGGCCGTGAGCAGGCTCGACGAGCTGGAGAAGACGCAGCCGCTCACCGAGGCACAGCGCGCCTACCGCTCACAGGCGCAGGCCCGCGCAGCCGCTCTGGAGAAGTCGCTCTCCGCGGCGCGGAAGGACCTCGCGCTGCTCACCGAGCCGGGAGCGTCCGACGCCGCGCTCAACGAGCTGCGCGCCCGACGCGGCTCGACCCAGACGGTCTCCGCGAGCACCGATCGCCGCAGCGGCATCACCTCCGACGGCCGCAAGATCGAGTCGACGGACGCGACCGTGACCAGCCGGCTCGATGCCGGCACGTCGCGCACGGTCACCGACACCCGCACCGTGAGCCTGAGCGACGCCGGTCTCAAGCACGAACGAGACCTCAGCGCGCGCGTGGTGAGCGGCGACGTCACGACCACGACCTCCCGCGGCACCAGCCACAGCCTCGGCGTGGTCGACGGCAACCTCACCGCCACCTCGGCACGCACCACCAAGCGGCTGGTCGAGGACGCCGCGCCCGGCGGCGAGAAGAAGTCCACGGCGACGTCCCACAGCACCTCCGTCGGCCTCGGCGGCGTCTCCGGCACCAGCGCCACGATCACCCAGACCGGCGACAAGCAGGACACCACCTCGACGACCCGCGGCGTCACCCGCGGCGACGGGCAGCTCGGCTACAAGAAGTCGACGACGACCGGCAGCGCCACGGTCGACGAGGAAGGGAACGTGCTCAAGGGCCGGACCACCACGACGAGCGCGAGCGGCGGGCTGATCGCCGGGCCCGGCCAGGTCGGTGTCGGCGGCACCGTCGGCGCGCAGACGACCCAGACGCACCGCAAGGGCCTCACCACCGGGCAGTCGGCCACCCTCGGCGGCAAGGTGCTGGTCACCTGCCAGGAGGTGCCCGGGTCGAACCCGGCGATGTTCCGCGTCGGGTTGCTGATCAACCTGGCCGGAAGCCTCGCGGTGAGCGGCGGCGCCGAGAAGAAGGCCGTCCCCGACGCCGCCGCCGGGGGCACCGCCGGCCTCGCACTCACCGCGAGCGGATCCCTCAGCGGCAGCTTCACGCAGAAGATGAGCGAGGAAGAGACCGCCGCGTACCTCGGCGCGGTACGGGACAACCAGTCCTACGGCGCGTACCGGGAGCTGAAGGTGATCGAGCTGGCGGCGCACGGCGCGCTCGAGCAGGCGCGGACCCTGCTGACCCAGATCACCGCCGCCCAGGGCACGGCCGCGGGTGCGAAGGACCTCAAGGAGGGCCAGTCGGTCGAGGTGAAGGCGGACGGCACCCTCGGCGTCGCGGCGAGTGCCGGCGGTACCGGCAAGGGCGGGGCCGGCGCGGGCGTGAAGCTGGGCTACTCCGTCGGTGGCTCGATCGCCCGCACCGTCAGCAAGGAGGGCGGCAAGATCGCGATTCGCCTCGAGGTGCTGCGGCAGAGCACCGCCTCCGGCGGCCTGACCGGGTCGTACGGCGTGGCCGGCGGCGGCGTCAGCGCGAGCCGCACCGATCTCACCGGTGAGGCGGTGAGCTTCCTGCTCGACCCGGACCGCGACCCGCCGTTCACCGACCAGTACGCGCGCGTCATGAGCACGGCGAGCGTCGAGGAATTGCGGGCGCTCGCGGCGAAGGAGAAGAAGCTGGTCACCTCCTCGACCACGACGAAGGGGTCCTCCGGCACCAGCGCGGTCCAGGCCGGGCTGCTGGGCGTGGGCGTCGAGCTGGACGAGGAGCACGGCCTGACGGAGGCGGTCACCACCGACGAGAAAGGCGCCACGAAGGAGATCACCGCGAAGGGCGGCGGCGGGATCTCGGTGAGCCTGCCCGGCGGCCCGAAGGTGACGAGCCGGCGGGTCGACACGTTCAGCGCCCGGGTCGGACCCGACGGCAAGGCGACCGGGGACGCGGGAACGGTGAAGTCCGAGACAGACCTCGGCGCCACCGCGAAACGGCTCGCGGACGCACCCATCGCGACGATCAGCGGCGCACTCACCGGCGCCACCCCCGTGCTCGCCACGCGCAGCGAGTCCAGCGGCACCAAGGTGGACGATGACGACTACGGCAAGCTGACGGCGCTCGCGCAGGACGACCACGCATGGACCCAGGCCTTCCTGAACGGCGGCGGGCTGGTGAACCAGGACCTCCAGGAGTGGCGCGCGGTCGCCCGCCGGGTCCGCGCCGCCGGCGGCAACCGCGAGGCGGTCGTGCGGATCATCGCCGACTACCAGAACGGCGGCTCGCGCCGCGGGGGCACCATCCAGGCGGCGTTCGGCAAGGCGGGCGCCGGCATCCGGTACGACTTCCCCGACGTGCTGGCCGGCCAGAAGCCGGTGTACGACGAGCTGGTGGTCGGCGACCCCGTCGCGGCGGGCCGCACCCTCAGCGAGGCGGGCAAGAAGGAGGAGGCGCGCAAGCGGCTGAGCACCGACCTCGGGCGGCTCACCGCGCTGCAGCAGGCGATCAGCGCGAAGGAGTCCGAGGTGAGCGACCCGGCCGTGCTCGGCGAGATGCTGCGCCGTATCGGCGGGCGAGCCGCCCAGCTGCGCAGCGCGCTACGCACGCTGGACGCGCCGCCGCCGGTGGCACCGACGCAGAAGGCGGGCGCCGCCGTCCCGCCGGGGGTGGATCCGGCGCCCGTCCAGGCGGACGCCGACGCGGCGCGCGCGGATCGCGAGGCGGCGATGACCGCGGCGATCAACGCCTGCACGGCGTTCCGGGCCCGCGAGCAGCGCACCTTCGCGCTCATCGCCTCCGAGTACGACCACTGGTACCGGAAGGCGGACGTCATCCTCATCGTGCAGAAGCTCGGCGAGCTCAAGGCGATGTACCAGGAATGGGACCAGCAGGTCGCGATCATCAGGACCGCGCTGGCCGACGCCAAGGCGCCGGAGTCCGGCGCCGACAAGTACCGGCCGGACCGCAAGCGCTGGGACGCGGAGTACGCGCGCAACAACCGCTGGTGAGCCGGCACGTCCGTGACACCGCGGTCACAGCCCGGTGACGGGGACGGGCCGATCATCGACACATGCTCGATCAGGTGGACAACCTGCTGCGCACGGTGCTCATGAGGGCCGTGCCGGGGATCGACGCCGCGGAGCAGGTCGGCTTCCAGCCGCCGGACGACACATGGCGCGCCGCGGTCGCCAACCTCGGGAAGAACGCATTGAACGTCTACCTGGTCGACCTCCGGGAGCGCCGCGAGCTCCGCTCGAACGAGTGGCGCACGACGGTCGCGGCGCACGGGGTAGCCCGCGTTCCGGAGCCGGCGCAGGTCGACTGCCACTATCTCGTCTCGGCGTGGAGCCCGGCCCCCGTGAGCCCGGCGGTCGAGCCCGCGATCGACGAGCACGCGCTGCTGTACGCCGCCCTGGCGGCGTTGCTCGACGCGTCACCGCTGACCGCCTCGCGCGTGTACCCCGCCGGGTCGGCCGCGCTGGCGGCGCTCGACCCGCTGATCGCCGACGGAGCGCTCCCGAGCGAGATCGTCCCCCCGGAGGGCTTCGCAAAGCTCGCCGAGTTCTGGGGGGCGATGGGCGAGGGCTCGAGATGGCGTCCCGCGCTGTGGCTGACCCTGACCGTCCCGGTCACCCTCCGCACGCAGCCGGGGGCACCTCTGGTGACCACCCGCATCATCGAGTACGGCCGGCACGGGTCCGCCGTGGGCACCCCGGAGGTGTTCGTGCAGATCGCCGGCACCATCAGCCGGGCGACCGCCGCGGTCCCCGGGGCGTCGGTGCGGCTCAGCCGCGCCGGCCGCACCGTGCGGGCGCTGCGCACCGGGGCCGACGGCCGCTTCACCTTCACCGGGCTGCGCCCGCAGACCTACACCCTCACCGTGGACGGCGTCGGCGCGGCACCCGTCGAGCGGTCGATCGACGTACCGGCGGCGTCCGGCAACTACGACGTCGCGATCCCCTAGATCGCTCATCCAGCAGCACGTCCGAAGCAGCGGACCGAAAGGAAAGTCCCATGGCAGTCCAGGTCTCCTACCCTGGGGTCTACATCGACGAGTTCGCTCCCGGCGCGCCCATCGAGGGCGTGAGCACGAGCACCGCCGTCTTCATCGGGGTCGCCGAGAAGGGCCCCCGGAACGTCGCGACCCTCGTACAGAGCTGGGACAAGTTCCAGGCCACCTTCGGTGGCTTCCTCGCCGGTGTCCCCGGAGCCTGGCTCGCGCAGGGCGTGTACGGGTTCTTCCTCAACGGCGGGACGACCGCGTACGTCGTTCGGGTCTCGCAGGCGGCGGAGTCGCACGTGCCGTTGCCGGGCCGCGGCGCCGGTGTCGCCCTCGAGGCGTACGCGCTCGCCGAAGGCCCGGCGGGCGACACCATCAGCGTCTCGGTGAGCGACAGCAGCCGATCCGGGGACGCCCTGGCGGCGATCACGAGCCGCGCGATCACCGCGGTCAGCGGGGACAAGCTCACCCTGACGGTCGCCGACAGCAGCCCGTTCATCAAGGGATCCGTCGTCACCCTGGTGCAGGGCGCCGACCGCATCGTGCGCCGGGTGGACGCGGTCACCGCGACGACGATCGTGCTGAAGACGGCGGTGCCCGCGGCACCCGACCTCGTCGGCGGGCAGTCCCAGCCGGCGATCACTGCGGCGGTCCTCCCCGACGCCGACATCCAGGCCATGCCCGACCGCACGACGCTGACCATGGCCGACGACGAGCACGGCATCGTGCCGGGCGACAACGTGCGCGTCGCGGTCGGCGCGGCCCGGGCCCGCAGCGTCGTCGCCGGCGTGTCCGGCAAGACGATCACCCTCGCCACCGCGCTGCCCGGCGCGGACGACTACACCGACGGCACGGTGCGGCTGGCCGACCTGGTGGCCGGCAACCGGCGGCTGCGGATCTCCGCCCCGGTCGCGCTGCCGATCAACCAGGTGCTGCCGGCCGGCACCCTGCTGCGGATCACCCGGGGCGGCACCACCGAGCTGGTTCGAGTCGCCGCGGCCGGCGGCGACATCGTCAGCCTCGACGCGCCCGGCCTGGTCAACGGCTACCCGCTGGACGACGTGGAAGACCCGCCGGTCCTGGCGTCGGCCGAGTTCGACCTCGCCGTGCAGGACGGCTCCGCGGGCAGCACGTCGACGTACCCGCGGCTCAGCATGGATCCCCGGCACCCGGGATACTGGGCCACGGTCGTCAGCGACCCCGCGGTCCGGCTCGCCGTCCCGGATCCGGCGGGACCGCCGCGGTCCGACCCGCGGCCGGCCGTGGGCAGCTACCCGCTCGCCGGTGGTGTCGCCGACGACCCGGCCGCCTCGCTGCAGGCGCTGATCAACGATCCGGGCGCCCACCTCGACCCGCTCGCCGCCCGCCAGGACATCTCGCTCGTCGTCGCGCCGGGAATCACCGATGCCAACCTGCAGCAGGCGGTGGTGGCGCACTGCGAGCGCCTGTACGACCGGTTCGCGATCCTCGACCCGGTGCCGGGCGCCGACATCGACGGCATCGTCAGCCAGTTCGGTCAGGTGCGCTCGGTCAAGGGATTCGCCGCGCTGTACTACCCCGGCATCGTGGTGCGCCACCCGTTCACCGGGGTGTCCGAGGTCTGGCCGCCGTCCGGGCACCTCGCCGGGATCTACGCGCGGACCGACCAGACCCGCGGCGTGCACAAGGCGCCGGCCAACACCAACGTCCGCGGCGCACTGGGCGTCGAGACGTTGCTCAGCAACGCCGAGCAGGGGCCGATCAACCTGATGGGCATCAACGCGCTGCGGGTCTTCCCCGGACGCGCCCAGCCGGTCGTGTGGGGCGCCCGCACCACCGCCGGTGACCTGGACCGGAACTGGCAGTACGTCAACATCCGGCGGCTGTTCATCTTCCTCGAGCAGTCGATCGAGCGGTCGCTGCGCGGCGCGGTGTTCGAGCCGAACGACCTCGCGCTGTGGCAGCGGCTCAAGCGGACCATCACGAACTTCCTGACGCAGGTCTGGAAGGACGGCGCGCTGTTCGGCGCGAAGGCCGAGCAGGCCTTCTACGTGCGGATCGACGAGGCCCTCAACCCGCCGTCCACCCGCGC
Source organism: Cumulibacter manganitolerans (assembly GCF_009602465.1). Lineage (NCBI taxonomy): Bacteria > Bacillati > Actinomycetota > Actinomycetes > Geodermatophilales > Geodermatophilaceae > Cumulibacter > Cumulibacter manganitolerans. The sequence continues at coordinate 7,097 of NZ_WBKP01000087.1, forward strand.
GCTCGGACGGCTGTACATCGAGGTCGGCGTCGTCCCGACGTACCCCGCGGAGTTCATCGTCCTGCGGATCGGCATCTGGGACGGCGGCGCCGAGGTCACCGAGTCCTAGGCCGCCCCGCCCGCGCCGAGCGGCCAACCCACCGACACGACAGGAGCACACGACATGGCTACCGGAGACCGCGTCGACCCCTACGCGAACTTCACGTTTCTCGTCGAGCTCGACGGCATCACCCGCGCCGGCTTCGCCGACGCGAGCGGCTTCGACACGACCATCGATGTGCATGAGTACCGCGAAGGCGGCGACAACACGACGATGCGCAAGCTGCCGGGCATGGCGAAGTACAGCAACATCACCCTCAAGCGCGGGCTCACCGACGACCGCGAGCTGTACGACTGGATGCGCAGCGGCGCGCTGGGCACCGTCGAACGCAAGAGCGGCTCGATCGTCGTCATGGACCTGGCGGGCAACGAGAAGGTCCGCTGGAACTTCGTGAACGCGTGGCCGACCAAGTGGTCGGCACCGGAGTTCTCGGCCAAGGGCAACGACGTGGCGATCGAGACCTTCGGGCTCGCACACGAGGGCATCGAGCGGGCCTGAGATGTTCCGGACCGAATACGCCTTCACCCTCCCGATGGGGTACGTCGACGCGGACGGCGCGCTGCGCCGCACCGGGACGATGCGGCTCGCCACGGCCGGCGACGAGATCCTGCCGCTGCGCGATCCCCGGGTGCAGAAGAACAGCGCGTACCTCGTCGTGATCCTGCTGTCCCGTGTGGTCGTCGAGCTCGAAGGCGTCGAGCAGATCACCCCGGCGGTCATCGAGGGTCTGTTCGCCGCAGACCTGGCGTACCTGCAGGACCTCTACAACGAGATCAACCGCGTGGACGACGGCAACCGCAGCGTGATGTGCCCGAACTGCCGGCAGAGCTTCGATCTGGAGGTGGAGAGCCTGGGGGGATCGGTGGCTACCCCGTCGATCAGCTGATCGAGGAGGTGGCCTTTCTCTGCTACCACCTGCACTGGTCGCACGACGAAGTGATGAGCCTCGAGCACCGCGACCGGCGGCTCTGGGCCACGCAGGTCTCGGCGCTCAACGAGCGGGCCAACGCCCTGGACGCGGCCGACTAGCCGCCCCGACACCGGAAGGAGGCGAGCATGCCCCGCCACACATCGTTCGCAGACCGGATCACCGCCCGGTACCGCCCCGCACCACGACGCGTCGCGCCGCTGCCGCTGACGGCGCGCTGCCGTTCGGTGAGCCTCCGGTGGATCGACGCACGTCGATACGTCGACGCGCGCCGCACGCGCCGCATGCTCACGGTCCTCCGGCCGACCACCGTCGCGGGGCCGGCGGGATCATCCACCGCCGCGCGCCCGAGCCGCGCGGCGGCCCGTCCGGTGCTGCGCGGGCCGGTGCGGAGTCCACGGCCGCTCGCTCTCGGTCGTCGGGACGCCCCGGCCCCGGTCGCGCGGGGTCTGGCGACCCGCGCACCGCTGGGCGGCCGGACCCGGTCCCTCGACAGTTCCGGGCCGGCGCAGCCGCGGCCGGCGATCACGGTG
>NZ_WBKP01000088.1 GCF_009602465.1 Cumulibacter manganitolerans
CGCGTCGGTCGCCGCATAGGTCGCCGCGGCGGCAGCGGCGTCGGGCGTGGGTCCGGTGCCGACAGCGTCCCGGGACGCCTCGGCGAGGTCGATCGCGCGCCGGGCCGCGGCCATCTCGGCGGCGAGTCGGTCGTGGTGCGTAGCGCGCCGCGACCGGGCGGTCGCGACGAAGCCCGCGATCAGCAGCACCGCGGCGCAGCAGATCCAGATCAGCCAGTGCGGCATTCGGCTAGCCCTCCCGGGGCGGCGCGTCGAGGGACAGTGACGGGACGCCGGGCAGGCTGACCGAGTCGGCGAGCAGGCCGAGGGCCCGGTCCAGGAGGTCGACCAGGTCCGAGCCCGGCTCGCGCAGCCACTGCTCGTAGGAGGCGAGCGCGGCGCCCAGCGCGATGTGCCCGACCACCATGGGCGTGAAGTCCTCCGGAGCGCAGCCCAGCCGGTCGGCGGCCAGCCGGGCGACGACGGCCCGCCACTTCCCGTAGCGCAGTGTCGCGTGCGCCTGCAGCACCGGGTTGTTCAGGATCAGCGACATCCGCACGCGGTGGCTGGCGAGGACCTCGTCGCTGAAGGTGTTGAAGTGCACGACCCCGGCGCGGATCGCCTGCAGCAGCGGCAGCTCGCCGGTCTCGCTGGCCAGCCAGGCCGCCCAGTCCTCGAGGTGGTCGTCGAACGAGCCCCACACGATGTCGTTCTTCGACGGGAAGTAGCGAAACAGCGTGCGCCGGCCGATCCCCACCTCCGCGGCGATGTCGTCCACGGCGACGTGGTCGAAGCCGCGCTCGGCGAACAGCCGCAGCCCCACAGCCTCGATCTTCTCGTGGCTGGTCGACGGGCGGCGCCCCGGGCGCGCAGGTGCCCGGCTCTCGTCGATCTTCACCGAGGACTTCCTTTCGGCACCAGGTGCCAGTATGGTCTGGATCATAGTCGGGCGTAGGCTCGGCGAACGACCACCCCACTGAGAAGAGGATGCCATGACCGAGCAGACGTCCACCCTGACCGATCCCGAGGCGCCCGTGGCCGACGACACCCTCACCGAGCTCGTCGAGGAGGACACCCTCGTCGAAGAGGTGTCCATCGACGGCATGTGCGGCGTCTACTAGGCGTGCTCGACTCCCGTGCCGCATGGGCACTGCATCCCGCGGTGTCCGTGCGGCCCGAGCCGTTCGGGGCGCTGCTGTACCACTTCGGCAACCGCAAGCTCTCGTTCCTGAAGGACCGCACGCTGCTGGCCGTCGTCAACGTGATCGGCGAGCAGCCGTCGCTCGATGCCGCGCTGGACGCCTGCGGCGTCGAGGACACGCAGCGGCCCCGGTACCTGAAGGCCATCCAGACCCTCGTGGCGAGCGAGATCGTCGTGCGCCGCGACGCCACCAGCGACGCGAAGGAATCCGCATGAGTCTCGTGAAGCAGTTCGAGCTCGGCCTCGACGCCCCCATCTGCCTGACGTGGGAGCTCACCTATGCCTGCAACCTGGCGTGCGTGCACTGCCTGTCCAGCTCCGGCAAGCGCGACCCCAACGAGCTGAGCACCGCCGAGGCCAAGGCGGTCATCGACGAGCTGCAGCGGATGCAGGTGTTCTACGTGAACATCGGCGGTGGCGAGCCGACGATCCGGCCGGACTTCTGGGAGCTCGTCGACTACGCGACCAGCCACCAGGTCGGCGTGAAGTTCTCCACGAACGGCTACCGGATCACCCCGCAGGTCGCGCAGCGGCTGGCGGCCTCCGACTACGTCGACGTGCAGATCTCCCTCGACGGCGCCGACTCCGGGATCAACGACGACGTCCGTGGAGCCGGCTCGTTCGACACCGCGATCCGCGCGATGGAGAACCTCAAGGCGGCGGGCTTCAAGGGCTTCAAGCTCTCGGTCGTGTGCACCCGCTTCAACATCCCGCAGCTCGACGAGTTCAAGGCCATCGCCGACCGGTACGACGCGCAGCTGCGGCTGACCCGGCTGCGTCCCAGCGGCCGCGGCGCCGACACCTGGGACGAGCTGCATCCCCTGCCACATCAGCAGAAGGAGCTCTACGACTGGCTGATGGCGCACGGCGACGACGTCCTCACCGGCGACTCGTTCTTCCACCTCGCAGCGTACGGCGAGGCCCTGCCCGGACTGAACCTGTGCGGTGCCGGGCGCGTCGTCTGCCTGATCGACCCGGTCGGCGACGTGTACGCCTGCCCGTTCGCGATCCACGACAACTTCCTCGCCGGCAACGTCCGCGACGAGGGCGGCTTCGCCGGGGTGTGGCGCGAGTCGGAGCTGTTCCGCGAGCTGCGCGAGCCGCAGACCGGGGGCGCCTGCGCGTCCTGCGAGTTCTTCGACTCCTGCCGGGGCGGCTGCATGGCCGCGAAGTTCTTCACCGGCCTGCCGCTGGACGGTCCGGACCCCGAGTGCGTGCAGGGCTACGGCGAGTCGCTGCTCGACGGGCGCGGCGAGATCAGCCTGCCCAAGCCGAGCGTCGACCACTCCAAGAAGAGCAAGCGGGGCAGCGGTCCGGTGCCGGTCACGATCGGCCGGCGACCCCCGGTCAGCGCCTGCGCCGAGGATCCGCTCGCCGGCTTCCAGGCCCCCGCGCGCGTCTGACCATCCCTTCTCCGAACAGAAAGGCCGCACACCCATGGCCAAGATCAAGAATCCCTGGGCGCAGAACCCCTGGTTCGAGACCGTCGCCGAGGCGCAGCGCCGCGCGAAGAAGCGGCTGCCGAAGTCGGTCTACAAGGCGCTGCTCGCCGGCAGCGAGCGCGGGGTGACCTACGAGGACAACATGGCGGCGTTCGCCGAGCTGGGCTTCGCACCGCACGTCGCGGGGCTCTCGGCCACGCGCGACCAGGCGACCTCCGTCATGGGCCAGGACATCTCGTTCCCGGTCGTCATCTCCCCGACCGGCGTGCAGGCCGTGCACCCGGACGGCGAGGTCGCGGTCGCCCGTGCCGCGGCCGCGCGCGGCACCGCGATGGGGCTCAGCTCCTTCGCGAGCAAGCCCGTCGAGGAGGTCTGCGCCGTCAACGACAAGGTCTTCTTCCAGGTCTACTGGCAGGGCGGCAAGGACTCGATGTCGCGGCGCATGCAGCGCGCACGCGACGCCGGCGCCAAGGGCCTGATCCTCACCCTGGACTGGTCGTTCGGGTTCGGTCGCGACTGGGGCAGCCCGGCGATCCCGGAGAAGATCAACTTCATGGAGATCCTCAAGCACGCCCCCGAGGGCGCCGTCCGGCCCGGCTGGGCGCTGGAGTGGGTGCGGTCCGGCGCGCTGCCGGACCTGACCACGCCGAACCTCACCGAACCCGGTGCCGAGGCGCCGACGTTCTTCGGCGCGTACGGCGAGTGGATGCAGACGCCGCCGCCGACGTGGGACGACGTCGCGTGGGTCGCCGAGGAGTGGGGCGGCCCGGTGATGCTGAAGGGCATCAGCCGCGTGGACGACGCCAAGCGCGCCGTCGACGCCGGCATGACCGCGATCTCGGTGTCCAACCACGGCGGCAACAACCTCGACACCACGCCGGCCACGATCCGGATGCTGCCGGCCATCGCGAAGTCCATCGGTGACGACATCGAGGTGCTGCTCGACGGCGGCATCCGCCGCGGCTCGGACGTCGTGAAGGCGGTCGCGCTCGGTGCCAAGGCGGTCATGATCGGCCGCGCCTACCTGTGGGGCCTCGGCGCCAACGGGCAGGCCGGCGTGGAGAACGTCCTCGACCTGCTGCGCAGCGGTATCGACGCGGCGCTTCTGGCGCTGGGCAAGGAATCCATCCACCAGCTCACGGCCGACGACATCGTCATCCCGCACGACTTCCTGCGCACCTTCGGTGACCGCAGCGAGGTCGCCGGGGACCACCGCCACGCCTGATCCCGACTCGCGGCGTACTTCGGTACCGAAATCACCTGGTTCTGGTACCGAAGCACGCCGCGAATGGCGTCCGGTCGGCCTAGTCCGGCGCCAGGAAGAGCCCGACCACCGCTATGGCGACGACGGCGAGGAGCGTGATCAGCGCCGCGAGGATCCACGCGCCGGTGAGCGCCGCGGTTGCCAGGCCTACGAGGAAACCGGCGATCGGGCCGGTGATCGACACGGCCACCCCGATCCGCCACCTCGTCGGATCCGTCCGCCGCGCGGCGCGGCTCGGTGCGGCGCGGGCCTCTCTGCCGAACAGGTGGGCCGCGACCGTGACCGCGGCGACCAGCAGCCACGCGCCGAGCACGGTCCAGCCGTACGCCGTCATACCGTGCGTGCCGACGCGCCCTCGCGACGCCGCTTCGTCCCGAACCACGCCACGGCGGCGATCGCGGCCGCCGTGCCGACGGCCGCGGTGCTCGCGATGACGGGTGTGGAGGGCTTCGCGAGCCGGTCCAGACGCTCCTGCAACGACACGCCGTGGGAGAAGTGCAGCACCGGCCAGTCGCGTGCCATCGCGATGGCCTTCAGCTCGCGGTCGGGGTTGACGACCGTCGGATGCCCGACCGCCTCGAGCATCGGCAGGTCGGTGGCCGAGTCGCTGTAGGCGTGGCTGAGCGCCAGGTCGTACCCGTGCTGCTCGGCGAGCCGGCGCATCGCGGCGGACTTGTGCTCCCCGTACGCGTAGAACTCGATCTCGCCGGTGTACCTGCCGTCCACCGTCTCGATCGTCGTCGCGATCACGTGGTCGACGCCCAGCATCGCGCCGATGGGCTCCACGACCTCGGCGCCGCTGGCGGACACGATGACGATGTCACGGCCCTCGGCGCGGTGCTCGGCGATCAGCTCGGTCGCCTCGTGGTAGACGATCGGGTCGACGACCTCGTGCAGGGTCTCGGCGACGATCGAGCGCACCTGATCGACGTCCCAACCCGCCACCATCTCGGTGAGGTGCCGCCGGATCTTCTCGATCTGGTCCTCGTCCGCACCGCTTGCCATGTACACCAGCTGGGCGTACGTCGCCTTGAGCACCGCGCGCCGGTTGATCAGGCCTCCGGCGAAGAACTGCTTGCCGAAGGCAAGCGTGCTCGACTTCGCGATGATCGTCTTGTCGAGATCGAAGAAGGCCGCCTGGCGCGGGGCGCTGGTCACCCGGCCAGCATAGGACGCCGGACGGCGCCGATAGCAGAACCGAGCGTCGTCCGGGCGCGCCACGGCGCCGGCCGTCCACAGCCGGTGCCGCTGTCCACATCCTCCGCCGGCCGGCCCGCGTAGCCGGGCGAATCCGCTCACGCTGGCGGCATGACCGAGGTCCCCGAGCAGAGCGTTCTGCTGATCACCGGCGACCGGGCGCTCGCGCAGCGCGCGGAACGCATCGCGGCCGCGGCGCGGCACCGCGTCGTCCGCGCCGACCCGCGGGTCGCCTCCGGGGCCTGGGCGTCCGCCGACGTCGTGCTCATCGGCGCAGACCGGCTCGGCGAGGTCGTCGACGTCGACCCGCCGCGCCGGGACGAGGTCTACGTGATCGCCGGCTCGACGGTCCCGGACTCCGCCTGGCGCGACTGCGTGAGCATCGGCGCTACGGACGCGGTCGCGCTCGACGAGTCCGAGGGCTGGCTGGTCGAGCGCCTGTCCCTGCGCCGGGCGGTCCGCGCCTCGGGCCGGGTGGTCGCCGTCCGCGGGGCGGCGGGCGGCGTCGGGACCTCGGTCGTGGCGGCCGGCCTCGCGCTCGCCGTCGCCGGTGCCCCCGCGGTGCTCATCGACACGGACCCGGCCGGCGGCTGGCTCGATCTGATCCTGGGCATCGACCTTGACGGGCTGGGCTGGGCCGAGCTCGCAGGGCTGCGCGGCCGCGTCGACGGTGCGGCGCTCGCCGCCTCGGTGCCCGGACGGGACGGGCTCTCGCTGCTGACCGCGGATCGCGACGCGCCACCGGTCACGCTCCGCAGCGATGCGCTGCGGGCCGCGGTGCTGGCCGGGTCGGGACTGGGCGGCACCGTTGTGGTCGACGACCGGCAGGCCGTCGATCTCGCGCCGACGGTGACCCGGCTGGCCGACGTGCTCGTCGTCGTCACGACCTCCGACCTGCGGGGCGGGCTCGCCGGCCGCCGCGCTGTCGACCTCGCCCTGGACGGCCGGGCGAGCGGGGTCGGTTCCGCGCCGGCGGTTCTCGTCGCCGCGCGGACGCCGCGGCGCGGGGCGCTCGAGACCGCGACGTTCACCGAGCTCGTGGAGGGCGCCGACGACGTCCTCTGGGTGCGCGAGCTCGCGGCGCTGGACCGTCGGGTCGGCCGGGGCCGGCCCGGGCTGCGGCCGCGCGACAAGCTCGTCGCCGACTGCCGCCGGCTGCTCGAGCTGTGCGCGACGCACGCGGGGTGGTCGTCGTGAGCCCGGACGACCGGATGCGGCTGATCGACGGCGTGCGGCGGCGGTGCGCCGACGACGTCGGCGACGTGGACACCGCCTCCCTCGCGGCGCTCATCCGGGAGGAGGCCAGGGGGTTGGTCAGCGACCGCGAGCTCCTCGAGATCCTCGCCGACACCGAGGCCATCGTGCTGGGCGCGGGGGTGCTCGAGCCGCTCCTGCAGGCACCCGACGTCACCGACGTGCTGGTCAACGGACCGGACGACGTGTGGGTCGATCACGGCCGTGGTCTCCGGCGGGCCGCCGCCGACCTCGGCAGCGTGGCCGCCGTGACCGAGCTCGCGCAGCGGCTCGCCGCGCGCGCCGGCCGCCGCCTCGACGCCGCGCACCCGTGGGTCGACGCCACCCTCCCTGACGGGTCCCGGCTGCACGCCGTCATCCCGCCGATCGCCGGCGGCTGCGCGCTGGTGTCGATCCGCACGATGCGCCGGCGCACGCTGCGCCTGGTCGACCTGGTCGAGGGCGGTCTGGATCCGGCCGTGGCCGACCTGCTCGTCGAGATGGTCACCGCCCGGCTGTCCTTCCTGGTCAGCGGCGGGACGGGTTCGGGCAAGACGACGCTGTTGTCGATGCTGCTCGAGCACGTCGCTGCGGACGAGCGTGTCGTGGTCGTGGAGGACGCCGACGAGCTGCGCCCGGACCACCCGCACACGGTGAAGCTGCTCTCGCGCCCGGCCAACATCGAGGGCAGCGGCGAGGTCCCGCTGCGCACGCTGGTGCGTCAGGCGCTGCGGATGCGGCCCGACCGGATCGTGGTCGGCGAGGTACGCGGGGCAGAGGTCACCGAGCTGCTGATGGCGCTCAACACCGGTCACCACGGCGGCGCGGGCACCGTGCACGCCAACAGCGTGCACGACGTACCCGCCCGGATCTGCGCCCTGGGCATGCTGGCCGACCTCTCGGCCGACGCGGTGCAGGCCCAGCTCACCTCGGCGGTCGACGTCCTCGTGCACGTCGGCCGGTCGCCTGACGGTCACCGCGGCGTCGAGCAGATCGCGCTGCTGCGCGCCGAGGATCGCCGTCCGGTCGTGCTCCCGGTGTGGCGACGCCGCGGCGGCTTCACCGCCGACGCGCGGCTGCTCGACGAGCTGCTGGGCGAGGCGCGATGACCGGCGTGGCCGTGCTCGCGCTCGTCGCCGCGGCGCTGGCGGTGTGGCCGGCGCCGGCAGTGGGCCGACGGTCGGGCGGCGCACCGAGGTGGTCTCGGTGGCGGCCACTCCCCGGCCGACCCTCGGTCGACCGGCCCCGCGACCGGGTGGCCGCGTCCTTCCTGCTGGGGACGGCCGCGCTGCTCGTCGCACCTCCGCACGCGGCTGTGAGCGCAGCGCTGCTGTCCTTCGTGCTGCTGACGAGCTGGGCGCTGTCCCGGCGCGGTCGTCGCCGCCTCCTCGAGCAGTCCGCCGACTGCGACACCCTGCACGCCCTGGCCGCCGAGCTGCGGGCGGGTCACTCGCTGGCGGTGGCGCTGCGCGCGACCGCCGCCACGGGGACGGCGCCGCTGTGCCGTGGCGCCGGCCGGGCCGCCCATGCCGTCGTGATGGGCGACGATCCCGCCGCCGCCCTGCAGCGAGCCGCCGGCGGGCCGCTCGGTGATCGGCTGGGCGCCCTGGTCCGGCTGTCCGGCACGCATGGGATCGCGCTGGCGCACGCCGTGGACGCCCTCGCCGCCGACGCCGAGGACGGCCTGCGTCGCCGCCGCGACCTCGCCGGTCTGCTGGCCGGGCCGCGTGCCACGGCCAACCTGCTGGCGGCCCTGCCGGTGTTCGGGGTGCTGATGGGCGAGAGCATCGGTGCGCATCCGGTCCGGACGCTGCTGCACACGCCCGCCGGGGCCGTCGTCCTGGTCGTCGGCGTCGCGCTCGCCGCAGCGGGCGTGCTGTGGACCCAGGCGCTGGTCGCGAAGGTGACGCCGTGATCGCCGCGGCGCTCGGGCTGGCGCTCGCGCTCGTCACCTGGCCGGACAGCGTCCCGGCGCCCGTCGCCCACCGGCGCCGCTCGGGTCCGGCGGTCGGTGCCGCGGTCGACCGGGCGATGCCGTATCTGCTCGGCGGAGTCGTCGGCGCGCTGCTGCTGGCCGTCGCCTCGGGTCCGGGCGCGGTCCCGCCGCCGTTGACGAACTCCATCTTGGACCCGACACCGCCGGGTTGGACTTGGACGCCGACGTGCCGCAAGTCTT
>NZ_WBKP01000089.1 GCF_009602465.1 Cumulibacter manganitolerans
AGCCCCTCGACGGACACGACGTGGCCGGCCGGCGCCGCCCGGCCGCGGTCTCCGTCGCCGAAGGCGAGGCTCTGCCCGTCGGCGGCGAGCACGAAGCCGGGCAGCGACGGTGCGGCCGCGTCGAGGTCCGGCCGCTGCTGCCAGCGCACGAGCGGACCGCCGGCCGGCGGATGCGACGACACGGTCAGGTCGCCCGGAAGCAGCGGGTCGCCGCCCACGAGGAGGGTCTCGCCCGGTTCCCCGCGCAGCGGTCCGAGCGTGGTCGGCGAGAGGGTGGGGACGCGTTGGACGGCCGGCACTGCGTCGCTGCCGATCGCGTGGATCAGCGGCGCCGTGTCGGGCCAGCCGGCGGCCAGCCGGCAGCGGATCCAGTACAGCGGGGCGAGCACCTCTCCGACGGCCGCGGCGGCCCAGCCGGCCGGGCTGGGCAACGTGACGAGCCCGGACATCGACAGCGCGCGCGTCTCGTCGGTCACCGGCGCTCCGGTGAACGGCTGCCAGCCGGCGCCGTCGAACCACTCCCATGCGGTACGTGCGCCGTGATGCCGGTGCGGGTCGATGTCGGCGCGCGCCATGGCGTCCCGCAGGTCCTCCGGGTCGCCGTCGCCGGCGAGCTGGACGGCGACCGACAGCGCCCGTCCGGCGGCGGGTGGCCCGCTGCCGGCCAGCCCGATCAGCAGCGCCGGGCACGCCTCAGAGGACGGGCCGGCGTTCGCGGCCGGGTCCGGCCCGAATGCGGGGACCGGCCGGCCCGCGGCGAGGTCGGCGCTGCGATCGGTGATCGATCCGGTGCCCGGCTCGGCGCCCAGGACCTGCAGCGCCGCGACGCGCATCCCGGTCGCGCTCAGCGGTCGCTCGGTGCACAGCGGGATCGGGCTCCCGCCGCCCGGGGGCGTCGCCTCGACGACGACACCGGCCGGCAAATCGAGCGGCGCGGCCGAGCGTGACGTCACCGTCAGCATGACTCGGGCCGGCCGGGCAGGCGCCGGCGCGCAGCCGACCAGCCGCAGGAACTTGCCGCGGTAGGCGTCGGTGATCCGGTTGACCCGGTACAGGTCCAGCTCGGTGGCCCAGGCGAGGACGTCGAGCAGCGTGATCCCGGGGTCGGAGTAGTTGTGGTCGGTCCAGCCCGGTGCATAGCTGGGGATCAGCGCTCGCGCCTCGTCCACGAGGTCGGCCCAGCGGCGATCGTCGAGGTTCGGCAGGGGCAGGGGCATGTCAGTCCTCCGGTCCGGAGAGGGTGATCCGAAGCGGTCCGGCCACCACGATGCGGTCGGCGGGCACCTGAACGACGTCTCCCCGGGGGACGCCGTCGACGAGCAGCTCGAGCGTCCGCAGGTGGTCCAGACCGGGAACGCTCTCGAGGAGCCTCGCCAGGTCCGACAGGTGCACACCCCTCCCGAACGGCCACCCGGCGCCGGTGGGGCCGCCGTCGAGCGGGTGCAGGAACGCGGTCACGGCGGCCAGTGCCGCGTCGCCGACCGAGCCGGCCGCGGCCGGGTCGGCTGGCACGACCGCCGCCGCGACCCCCACCGGGTGGTACGCCGGCGACACGACGCCGACCTGGCCGGCGACCGCCGCGGGGCACCGCGCGCACAGGTGCTCCGCGACCTGCCGCCGTAGCCCGAACGACGGCATCGGGCGCGGGTCCTTGCTGTACGGGATGATGGTGACCCGGACCCGGTAGCCGCCGCCGTCCGCGCCGGTCTCGGCGACGGCGCGCGCGACGGCGACCGCCGGGGAGGCCTGCCGGGCCAGCAGCTCGTAGTCGGCGGCGCTGAGCGCCTGCAGCCGGCTGCGGACGAGAGCCGGTGCGCGCCGCACGACCCGCTCGACCGGCTCCCCGTCCGCCCCGCCCTCGGCCGCGCGCACGTTGGTCACCGCGCTGGCCACGATGCCGGACATGAGGGTGGTCAGGGCGCCGGCCGGTACGTTCCCGGCCGCGCCGCCACCCGTGCGGTACTCGGTGAGCCGCAGGTTGTCGGCCCCGGCGGGCGGCACGCGCCCGTGCCTGCCGTCGCCGAAGGTGATCCGGCCCTGCGAGCGCTCGACGACGTAGTGCCGGTCGCCGGGACCGGAGAAGTAGAGGTGGGGGCGCTCCTGCCAGCGGACCCAGACCTCCACCGCCGCCCCCGTCCGCGGGTCGGTGACGATGCTGAGATCCCCGGACGGGCGGCCGCCGGCCTCGACGTCGGCCAGCAGCAGGCTGCGCTCGACCTCGGCGCGCGGCCCGGACAGCTCGCGGACGTCGAGGAGCTGGCCGGGGAGGATCGGCGCCTGCCGCGCGCGGAGGGACTGGCCCGGCTCGCCGGAGCCCCCGCCGAGCACCTCGTTGCGCACCGTCCTCGAGTGCGTGGCCCAGGTGGTGTTCAGGTAGATGCCGCCGATCGCGGTGGGCGCCGGCTCGCCGTCCGCGCGCAGCCGCGCGCGCAGCCACGCGGCGCGGGGGGTACCGAAGCGGGCCAGCCCGGCCAGGGACACGGTCGCGCGCGGGTAGCTGCCGGACAGTGGCGTCGTGAACGTCAGCGCATTGCCGTGCACCGCGTCGACGACGACGGGTTCCAGCTCGGCGCCGGAGCCGAGCAGCACGTGGTCGCCGGGGCGGAACGCCGACGCCGCGACCTCGTCGGCGAGCAGGGCCTGGCTCTGCGACGCGCCGACCACCGTCGCGACGGGGAGCGGGCTGCTGCCGGGACAGGTGACGGCCACGACCCCCGGCAGCACCAGCCCGGCGGTGTCGTCGCGGACGCCGACCGGATCCCAGCGTGCGCCCGTCCACGCCTCCCAGGCCAGCGCGGGGCCGGAGGCGATCCCCGGGATCTCCGCGATGTCGAGGAACAGGCTGATCACGTCCGCCGGCAGCGGCCGGTCGAAGCCGAGATACAGGGTGGGCGTCATGTCGCGGACCGTGGCGAACGGCTCGAACGCGGTGCCGCGATCGAGCGCCGCGGCCGTGCGGTCCTCGTACGCGAAGTCGTTGTGGGTGAGGCACGCGTGCGGTCCGGTCAGCGGCGAGCGGTAGACGAAGCCCCCGCGCAGGGTCTGCCAGGACGGCGGGCGGGGCTCGATCGTCCGGAACGCGTGGCTGTCGCCGGCCGCGTCCTTCCAGGTCGTGGTGAGGGTCCTCGCGAACGTGTCGGAGGTCAGCCGGATCCGGATCCACCGGGCCGTCGTCCCGGCGACCTCGACGGCGGCGATGTCGTCCGGCACGGAGAAGGTGAGCGCGCCGCCCGAGACCTGGGTACAGAACGTCACCAGGTCGTCGGAGGCGACCTCCAGAGCGCGCCACCCCGTGCCGTCGAAGTACTCGGCGACCATCTCCGGCGTGTGGTCGGATCCGGCCACCCCGGTCGGCAGGGTGTCGCTCGTCCCCGTGTCCGCCCACGTCTGGCGCAGGGTGACGACGGCGCCGGGCTTGCTCAGCGCCTGGTCGAAGGCGATCGCGAAGTCCGATCCCGGCTGCGGGGTGGCGCCGAACGGCAGCATGCTCTTGGAGAGGTCGACCGGCCCGCCGCCGTTCGCGGCGCGGTCCAGGGGCAGGCCGCTGAAGTCGGTCCACAGGTAGTAGTTGCTGCGTCCCCGCTGATGGGTCACGGTCTTGACCAGCGTCGTGTATCCGGAGATCGCGACCCGCAGGACGTAGCTCCCATAGTCCAGCCCGTCCCACTGCACCGACCCGGCGGTGAGCGACTGGACCGGATACGTGCTATCCGGGTCCTGCAGATCGCTCAGCGACGCGGTCGCGTCGGTGAGGTCGAGTCCCTGGGCGGCCAGCCCGGCGGACTCGATCCACAGCCGGTTGTCGATCCCGCCGTCCGGACCGGCCAGCTGGATGACGCCCATGCTCGGCGCGATGACGGTGCGCAGCTGGACCCGGTCCACGGCCGGACGGGCACCGGCGACGTTCGGGGGCAGAGCGGAGACGAGCCGGGCCCGGATCCAGTGCGAGACCCGGCCGGCGACGGCGCGCCGGACCGAGCCCGCGCAGTCCGCGACGAGGCGCACGGTACCGCTGCGGGTCAGCCCCGCGGTGCCGTCGACGCTGTCGGAGCTCCTCGACCTCGCGGCCGGCACGAACTCCTTGAAGCGTCGCCAGCCGGTGCCGTCCCAGTATTCCCACACCGTCGGCATCGGCACCGGCGCGGGCTGCGCCAGGTCGACGACGACCTCCACGGTGACGGCGCCGGTCAGCGCCAGCACAGTGTCGTGCGCCAGGTACAGCTCGTGGGGCACCGGCGCGAGCGGATCGAACAGGGTGAACGCCGCGCCGGTGCGCGCGGCCGCACTGTGGTCGGCCCACCCGTCGCGCCCGGGCCACACGGTCGCGACCTCGACGAGGCGTGCCGCGGTCAGCCCGGTCGTCGTCTCCGTCTCGAACACCAGCGGCTGGTCGAGGCCGGGGACGGACGCCCCGACCTGCGAGCCGGCGACGGCACGCGTGTCGCTGCCGCCCGGGGGAAGGGTGAACCTGACCGGCGCGCGGGCGGGCCGGGCGGGAAGCAGCGAGAGCCCGAGCATGTCGAGGAACGCGAGCCGGGCCTTGCCGGGGACGAGGTCGAGACGTTCGTGGACGGCGGCGAGCTGGCGGGCATAGGCGCGCAGGAGCGCCTGGGCGGGGGCACCGTCGGACACCCGCCCGGGGACGAACCCGGCGAGGCGCACGATCAGGTCGGCGTACAACGCGTCGTCGGAGCGGATGGGATGGGTCGTCACCGGTCGCCTCCCTCGAGGAGGTACAGCGGGTAGACGAGGTTGTAGAACGTGTTGGTCGCGCGGACCCGGTAGGCGATCGCGACGTCGAGGCGCCCGTGCGGCGTCCCGGCCGTCACGTTCACCTCGTGCACGTCGATGCGCGGCTCCCAGGTGGCGAGCCCGACGCTCACGCGGTGCCGGACCAGGGCCATGGTGGTCGTGTTGAGCGGCTCGAAGACCAGGTCGCGCAGCCCCGCGCCGAAGGTGGGCCGCATCAGCCGTTCGCCGGGCGACGTGCCGAGCACGACACGGATCGCCTGCCGCACGTCGTCGTCGTAGGCCGCCGTCGCGATCCCACCGGCGCTCGTGAGGTCGACCGGGAAGGCCCACCCGACACCGAGGAAGGAGCCGGCGGAGGCGGGCTCGCTGGGCATCTCACCCTCCGATCTGCACGGTCGGCGCGCCGGCGACGATCGGCGCGCCGCAGCCGGCCAGGTCGCCCATCCGCAGCGCGGGCCGGCCGCCGATGAGCACCGTGGCGCTGCCGACGGGGAACGGGGTGGGCGGATGCGGTCCGGCGAGCGGGGGCATCGCGCAGGTGTGCAGGTCGCCGACCACCGCCGCCGGCAGCCCGGCGATCAGCACCGGCGGCACGCCCGGTCCGCTCACGAGACCGGGGTGTCCGGTGGGGTCGGTGACGCGCGCGGCGGGGGGCATGTCGGGCCTCTCCTCAGTTGATCTTCACCAGCGAGCCGGTGATCGAGCAGACCCCGGCGGTGGTGATCGAGACGGAGGTGCCGGTCGTCGAGACGGTGCTGCCGGTGGTCGACACCGGCCCGGTCGACGTCACGGTGACGGCCGGGGCGGTGATCGTGACGCCGGCCGGGCTCAGCGTGAGCCGGGTCGCCCCGCACTGCAAGGTGATCATCGTGTTGCTGGCCAGGGTGATGCCCGGCGGCAGCCCTGCGGCCGCCTGGGTCATGTCCGGCGTGGTCAGCGTGATGGCCGGCGGTGCCTCGCGGAAGCCGAGCTGGTTCCCGGCCGGCGTGCGGATCATCCGGACCTGGGGCAGCGGGCTGGCCATCGGCGGCGGCGCGCTCGCGTTCCACAGGCATCCGAGCACATAGGGAGCGTTGACGTCACCATGCTCGAACGCGACCACGACGTCGTCGCCGGGGTTCGGGATCGCGTAGTGCCCTGCGAGCCGCCCGCTCATGGGCGTCGCGACCCGCGCCCAGGCCGACAGGTCGGTGGAGCTCACGAACGGCACCCGCACCATCACCCGCCCGAGGGTCAGCGGATCGTCCACACGGACGACGGTTCCGGTACAGATCCCGTAGAACTTCTTGTTGAGGCTCTCCTCCAGATCCGCCGCGGCGTCCATCAGGTCTTCGATCACGGCAGGATCTCCTTGAATACGTCGAAGCTGGTGCGGTACCCCGAGCCGTCGAGGGTGTGCGTGGCCGAGGCGACGCGGTAGTCGCCGCTGAAGTCCGGGCCGAGCCCCTCCAGCCGCACCATCGCCCCGGCTCGGATCGTCGGGTCGCCGACCGCGGTCGCCGTTCCGGTGAGCCGGCTGTTGAGCCGTCGCCGCAGCGCGCTGTAGATCTTCACTGCGCTGGTCGCGATGTCCGCGGGCGAGGAGATCGGCTGGTCGATGATGGTGAACGCGGGCCCGGAGAACGGCGCGCCGGCCGCTTCCGCGACTCCCGGCACGACGGAGACGCCGATGCACTCGCGGTCGAAGTCCCAGAAGATCGACACCAGGAAGTCCAGCGGGATCTCGCGCAGCGTGAACTTCATCGAGACGCCGGCGACCTGCCCGACGGTGCTGATGCGCGGCGCGAAGTCCAGCAACGACGTCCCCCAGGTCAGCGTCTGGCGGGGGGTGTACTCCTTCAGGAACCGCGACAGGTACAGCACGTCGCCGTCCACCCAGAAGTCCGCGTCGTAGGAGTCCGCGATCTCGGCGAGGAACTGCAGGTCGCTCTGGCCGCGCTGCTTGCGCCCGGCGCCGCCGAAGACGTAGTTGACGGCGGCGAGGGCGCTGGACGCGCCGACGATCGTCGGATCGATCGCCGGGATGATCAGATTCTCGGCAGCGACGATCGACGCGATCAGGAAGTCCGGCAGCGGCCCGAAGCCGCGGGCCGCCGTGCCGCGGGCGAGCCGCTGCAGGTGGTCGTGCGCGACGAGCGTCATGGTCGGGAGGCCCCCGGACGGGAAGGACATCGTCAGGCCGGTCAAGTCGCCGGTGAACACCTCGGTCAGCGTGCCGCCGGCGTACCCGATCGCGAGGCTCAGCGCGTTGTCGAGGTCGAACAGCCCCGCGGGGATCCCGCTGCCGCCGACCGGCCCGAGCCGGACCGGGGCCGGCGCCATGGAGAAGCCCAGCCCGCGGATGTGCTCCTGCAGCCACCGCAGGTCCTGGTTCGCGAGCGCGATCTCCACGCGGTCGGCCGCCTGCGTGCCGTCCTGGTAACGGATGCTGGTGACGGCGCCGCGCAGGGCCGCGGGAATGGGGGTGCCGTTGATCGTGACGGCGTAGTCGGGGGCGAACCGGGTGAGTGCGGCGGTCATCAGCGCATCACCAGACCGGACTCGGGATCGGTGTACGGCAACCGGGGGACGGACAGCGCCAGCCCCGCCGGCAGGCTGCGCGGGTCGTCGATCCGGTTCCGGATGGCGATCGGGCGCCACTTCGTGGGATCGCCGTACACGTCGGTCGCGATCGCGGCGATCGTCTCGCCCTGCGCGACGACCCGGACCTTGGTGTAGTCGGCGGTCTCCCGCTTGATCTCCTTCGCCTCGAG
This sequence comes from Cumulibacter manganitolerans, assembly GCF_009602465.1. Taxonomy (NCBI): domain Bacteria; kingdom Bacillati; phylum Actinomycetota; class Actinomycetes; order Geodermatophilales; family Geodermatophilaceae; genus Cumulibacter; species Cumulibacter manganitolerans. The sequence goes on from NZ_WBKP01000089.1 coordinate 7,506, forward strand.
CTCGGCGTTCTTGAGCTCGTTGAACGTCACGCTGACGCGGGCCCGGATGGGCGTGCCGTCCGGCTTGAACATGACGAAGCGCTGCACCGTGCGGGCCAGCACGCAGGTGAAGCTGAGCGTCCCCCACGTGAACAGCGCGACCGGGGGAGCGTGCGTCGTGGGGTCGATGTCCATGAGACCGGTCACCTGCGCGAGCAGCGGGCGGACATCGTCGCCGGCCGCGTTCACCTGGCGGGTACCGTCCCGGTGCGTCTCGTAGGTGTCGAGGAACAGCTCCATCTCCAGCGTCTGCAGGCCGCCGTGCACGAACTGCAGCAGCGGTGCGGAGAGGCCGGGCACGGCGGCCTGCGCATAGGTGACGTCCCGGTTGATCGTGTACTCGCCGGGGTTGAACTGGACGGGGACCCGGCGCCCGGTGACGGTATTGGTCAGCGTCGCCTTCTCCAGGCCGGTCATGGCCAGCTCCGCCCGCTGCGCTCGCGGTGCGCGATCAGCCGCCGGTCGATCGCTCCGACGACGAGGTCGGTCAGCCGCTCGACGTCGTGGCCGGCCAGCGGGGGAGCCGGGGCGCGGCCGGCCCAGGCGCCGGACGCCGGCGCGTCGGCCGGGCGGAGCGGCGCACCC
>NZ_WBKP01000090.1 GCF_009602465.1 Cumulibacter manganitolerans
CTGCTGTGCGACTGGGTCCACGACGCCTACCGGATCATCCCGCGGCTCACCGGCCGGCCCACCTTCGGAGCCCGGCCGTGAGCCCGACGGAGCGGTCCGGCGCGTCCACCGTGCTGCAGCAGTCGCGCGCGCTGACCGCGCTGCTGGAGGAGGACGGCGCGACGATCATCGAGGCGCTGGACCGGCACGTCCGCGAGCGGCCGGACGCGCTCGCCGTCACCTACGGACCGACCGACCTGCGGCTGACGTACGCCGAGCTGGGGGAGCGCTCCGACCGCATCGCCGGCAACCTGCGCGCCCAGGGCGTGCAGCCCGGCGACGTGGTGAGCGTCCTGGCGACCGACCCGTTCCTGAGCACCGCGCTGATGTTCGGCATCTGGAAGGCCCAGGCCATCTACGGCCCGATCAACTTCCAGTACGCCGGCCAGCTGCTGGCCTACTCCCTCGACGACGCGAAACCGGTGCTGCTGGTGTGCCAGGACTCGCTCGTCGACCGGGTCGCCGCCGTCTGGGAGTCGATCGTCGTCCGGCCGCAGGTGCTCATCTCCGGGACGGCGCCGGACGGCCTCCCGATGCCGTCCGCCGATGCGGCGCTGCTGGAGAGCCCGGCGGAGCGCCCGAGCGACGTGGACATCGCCTTCCACACGCCGTGCAGCCTGATCTACACCTCCGGGACCACCGGGCCGTCGAAGGGCGTCGTGCATCCGCATCGCTGGATCGGGCAGTACACGTGGGCGATGCGTCGCCGGCTGACCCCGGACGACGTCGTGTACAACGACCTGCCGATGTACCACGTCGGCGGCGCGTACGCGAACGTCGTCGCGGCGATCTGGGCCGGCGGCGGCGTGACGCTGTGGGATCGCTTCTCGCCGTCCGAGTTCTGGTCGCGGATCGCGGCGGGCTCGTGCACCAGCGCGATCATCCTGGACGTCATGATCCCGTGGCTGCTGGCCAACCCGGCCGGCCCGGACGATCGCCGCAACACCCTGAACAAGGCCCACATGCAGCCCCTGCCGGTGCGCCACCACGAGTTCGCGCGCCGCTTCGGCATCGACTCGATCACCGCCGGTTTCGGACAGACCGAGGCCGGCTGCCCCGCGGTGGTGGTCCTCGAGGAGTGCGCGCCCGGCGAGGGCACGCCCGACGACCTGTTCCGCGGCCGGACCCAGGCCGAGCTGCGGGCCGACGCCGAGGCGGCCGGCCTGTGCGTGCTCCCCGGGCAGCAGGTCACCCGCAAGGCCGCGATGGGCCTGCCCGTCCCGTTCTTCGAGTGCGCGGTGCTCGACGAGGTGGACCAGCCGTGCCCGCCGGGCGTCGCGGGGCACTGGGCGGTCCGGCCGCGGCTGCCGTACCTGCTCTACAACGAGTACCTCGGCAAGCCGGACAAGACCCTCGAGGCCAACCGCAATCTCTGGTTCCACACCGGGGACGCCGCGGTGCAGGACGACGAGGGCTACTTCTACTTCCTCGACCGGCTCGGGGACCGGATCCGGGTACGCGGCGAGAACGTCTCCAGCGTGCACGTCGAGGAGATCCTGAGCGGGCACCCGCAGGTGGACGTCGCCGCGGTCGTCGCCGTCCCCAGCCCGCGCTCGGACGAGGACGAGATCGTCGCGTTCATCCAGGCCGACCCGGACACGCGGCCCACCACCGACTCCTTGCGGGAGTACGCGGGGGCCAACCTGCCGAAGTTCATGCGTCCGTGGGCCTACCGGTTCGTCGACGAGCTGCCCAAGACGCCGACCAACAAGATCGAGAAGCACAAGCTGCGCGCCCTCGCGAAGGAGGACGACGGCGGCTGACGGTGAGACAACGGCGACACCCTCCGCCTGTGTTCCCCCGCGCAGCGTGCTCATTGCGGCGCGCTGTGCGACGATGGTCCGCGTTCCGGACGAGTGAGGCTCGGCCGGAGTCTTCGCACCGAGGAGTTGTCAAGAAGATGCCGAGCTGCGCGCACGAGCGCGTGCCTGTGCAAAGCCGGGGCTACCCGGTTCGCGACCAGCCCAACAGCCCCACGGAGCTCGCCCGTATCGTCGCCGCGCGCCAGCGCTGGAAGATCGGCCACCTGGTGGGCGACCTGTTCGATTCCACCGGCGAGCTCGTCGCGGACTCGATCGAGCAGTTCGCGCGCGCGTGTGCCGGGCTGGGCGTCTTCGCAGGCGACGAGATCGCCGGCTACACCGGCGTCCACTGGAGCCGGGTCGATCCGCAGTTCGCCGGTGCGGTGCGCCGCTACCTCACCGGCGAGGTCACCGCCCGCTGAGGCCCTGGGTCAGTCGACCGCGGGGGACAGCAGCGCGCGCAGCGTGCAGCGGCCCTCCTCGAGGTCGGCCCACGGCCCGTCCACCCGGAGCGCGGCGGCGCGGCAGGTCCGCAGCGCGCCGTACTTCACGACCGATCCGTCGTCGGGAAGGTCCTCCCCGATGAGCAGCCTGGCCAGGTTGCTGATCCCCGGGTTGTGCCCGATCACCACGAGGGTCTGGGCCTCGCCGCCGCGCTCCTGGATCTGCCGGAGGACGTCCCGCTCGTCGAAGACGTACAGCGACGGCAGCTCGAGCACCTCGACGCCCGGGTCGAGCGCGGGCGCGATCTCCTCCCACGTCTGCGCGGCACGCAGTGCGGTCGACACCATGACGGTGCAGCGGGCGCCGTCCCGGATCGCCGCGATGCGCGCGCCGATCGAGTGGGCCTGGGCGCGTCCGCGGTCGGTCAGCTCGCGGTGCCAGTCGTCGACGGCGTCCGGCTCGGTCTTCGCATGGCGAAGCAGGATCAGGGTCGGCACGGTGCTCCTCGTCAGTCGACGTACGTCGCGGGCGGGGTGAAGCGAAACGATGTGATCACGTGCTCGAACTCAGGGCCGAGGGCCTCGGCGTCCGGCACTGCCCACTGGATGATCAAGGTCGGGACGACGCGGGTGCGGACGTCCTCCGGCGCCTCGGCGATCATGACGTAGGCCACGGCCATCGCGGGCTGCTGGGTGGCGTCGACGAGGATGCGCACGGCCTGGCTGGTGCTGCCGAAGTCACGATCGACGGCCTGGGTCACCTGCATCCCGGGGGTAGCGCTGCACAGCCGCCCGACCGTCAGGTCCGCCGCGTCCCGGGCCGGCAGGTGCCCGGAGAAGGTGCGGCTCTCCAGCCGCAGGACCGCGTCCCGCTCGAGGTCCGAGCCGGAGCGGATCGCCTCGGTCACGCTGTCACCGAACGCGTCGATGGTGGTCCACGTCGAGGGCAGGCTCAGCTTGAACTGTGAGTGCGGCACGCCGACCTCCCTCGGGCACTCCGGCGACGAGGGCCCCGCCGCGCGGCTGCAGAACTAGGAGCACTTCGTTTCTACACCAGTTCAGCGTTCGGTAGTGGCTTTCGGATCGGCCTGTTCGGTGGCTTCCAGCTCGGGCTCAGGATCGGGCGCCTTCTGGTACAGGTAGCTGAAGGCGGCGTTCAGTGCGGCTGCCAGGGGGACGGCGAGAAGGGCGCCGACGATGCCCGCGGTGATCGAACCGACGGCGATGGCGATGACGACGCCGAGGGGATGGATAGCGACGGCGTGGCCCATGAGGACCGGCTGCAGGAAGTGCGCCTCGATCTGCTGGACCAGGATCACCACGCCGAGCGCGATCAGCGCCTTGACCGGTCCGACCGTCACCAGCGCGACGAGCACCGCGATCGCGCCCGACAGCGTGGCGCCGACCATCGGGATGAACGCCGTCAGGAACACCAGCGCCGCCAGCGGAAGGAACAGCGGGACCTGCAGGATCGCCAGGCCCAGGCCGATGCCGACCGCGTCCACCATCGCGACCAGTGCGGTCGCCTTCACGTAGCCGCCGAGCGTCTCCCAGGACCGGTGCGCCGCACCGTTGATCGAGCCCATCGACTGGTCGGGGACGAACCGCAGGACCCACTGCCAGATCTTCGCGCCGTCCTTGAGGAAGAAGAACAGGATGAACAGCGTCAGCAGGAAGCCGGCGATGACGTGTGCGGCGGACGTCGCGGTGGTCAGCGCCCCGGACGTGATCTTGTCGGTGTTGTCGCCGATCCACTGCTGCGCCTTCTCCAGCCACGAGTTGAGCTGCGCGTCGGTGATGTGCAGGGAGCTGCTGGCCAGCCAGTCCTTGATCTGGTCGATGCCGCCCTGCGACTGCTTGGCCAGCTCGGGCGCCCCCTTGACGAACTGCTGCACGATCAGGCTGATCAGGCCGAGCACGACCACCAGCCCACCGACGAACACCAGGGGTGCCGCCAGCCCCGGCTTCATGCCCTTGCGCACCATCCAGTTGCGGACCGGCGTCAGCAGCGCGGACAGCAGCAGCGCGATCGCGAGGGGGATCGTGACGGTCGCGAGGAAGCCGACGATCTTCGCGAACACCCACACGGCGGCGATGACGAGCAGGAACCGCCAGGACCATGAGGCGAAGGCGGACATGCTGGGGGTGACGAGGTCGGAGGAGCGGCTCGGCCAGGGCAGCCGTGGCCGGAACGGAGCCGCCGCATGCGCCTCCTGCGCCGGGTCGGCCGGCGCGCCGGCGTCGATGCTGGGTGAGGTGTCGCTCGATCGGGAAACCACGAATCCTGGCCAATCAGTTGAATCGGGCGGGCGTTGCTTGCCGAGGCCGAGTCTAGGTGGCCCGCGGCCCGCGCCGGGCGAAGTTCCCGGTCCGGGCAGGTGTCCCGCTGTCGCGGCGGTCGCCGCCGGTCGGCCGGCAGACCCGGGGCGTCGTCCCGACGGCGCGCGGAATTTGCCAGAATGAACGAGCCGAAACCGCGGTGCACGCCGCGTCGCACGATCCGCTAGGAGCCCCATGCCGCTGCCCACCCAGCCCCTGTCGCCGCTCGACGGCCGTTACCAGGCTCAGGTCGGCGGCCTCGCCGAGCACCTGTCCGAAGCGGGCCTGAACCGGGCCCGAGTCCACGTCGAGGTCGAGTGGTTGCTGTGGTGCGCGCAGCACGGGCTGTTCGGCGCGCCGTCGATCGAGCAGGCGGACGCCGACGCGCTGCGGCAGTGGGCCCGCGAGTTCGGCGCCGCGGAGATCGAGTGGCTCGCCGCGAAAGAAGCCGTCACCCGCCATGACGTGAAGGCGGTGGAGTACCTCGTCCGCGACCGGCTGGCGCAGCAGGGACTCGAGCGGCTCTCCGAGGCGGTGCACATCGCCTGCACCAGCGAGGACATCAACAACCTGTCGTACGCGCTGAACATCCGCGCCGCGGTCCACGAGGTCTGGATGCCGGCGTTCCGGGCGGTCGTCGACCAGCTCCGTGAGCTGGCCGTCACCCACCGGGACCGTCCGATGCTGTCGCTCACCCACGGCCAGCCGGCCACGCCCACCACGCTCGGCAAGGAGATGGCGGTCGTGGCCTGGCGCCTCGAGCGCCAGGCGCGCCGGGTCGAGTCCGCGGAGGTCCTGGGCAAGTTCGCGGGGGCGACCGGCACCTTCTCGGCGCACGTCGTGGCCGAGCCGTCCGCCGACTGGCCGCAGGTCGCGGAAGGATTCGTCTCCTCGCTGGGTCTGACCTGGAACCCGCTGACGACGCAGATCGAGTCGCACGACTGGCAGGCCGAGCTGTTCGGCGCGATCTCGCACGCCGGGCGCATCCTGCACAACCTGGCCACCGATGTGTGGACCTACATCATGCTCGGCACCTTCACCCAGATCCCGGTCGCCGGGGCGACGGGGTCCTCCACCATGCCGCACAAGATCAACCCGATCCGGTTCGAGAACGCCGAGGCCAACCTGGAGATCGCCTCCGCCCTGCTCGACTCGCTCTCCGCGACGCTGGTCACCAGCCGCCTGCAGCGCGACCTCACCGACTCGTCGACGCAGCGCAACATCGGCGTCGCGCTCGGCCACTCGGTGCTGGCCCTGGACAACCTGCGCCGCGGCCTGGGGGAGATCGCCGTGTCGGACGCCGCCCTCGACGCGGCGCTGGACGGGAACTGGGAGGTCCTCGCCGAGGCGGTGCAGACGGTGATCCGGGCCGAGGTGCTCGCGGGCAGGTCGTCGATCGCCGACCCGTACGCGCAGCTCAAGGAGCTCACCCGCGGGCACCGCATCGGGGCCGAGGAGCTCGCCGCGTTCGTCGACGGACTGGACATCTCCGACGAGGCCAAGCAGCGGCTGCGGCGGCTCACCCCGGCGACGTACACCGGCGTCGCGGCCGACCTCGTCGACCGGCTCGACCGCAGATGACCGTCACCGTCTCCCGCCTGTTCTGCTACCCGCTGAAGTCCGGACGGCGGGTCGAGCTCGACGCGGCTCAGATCGTCGCCGACGGCATCGCCGGCGACCGCGAGTACATGGTGGTGGACGGCGACGGAGTGCTGGTCTCGCAGCGTGAGGCGCCCGCGCTGGCGCTGCTGGAGCCGGCGGAGGTCATCGCCGCGTGCGAGGCCACCGGCGACCTCCGTCCGGTCCGCGTGTTCGGCTGGCAGGGCCTCGGTGAGGACCAGGGGGAGACGGTCGCGCGGATCGTGGGTGCACGCCTCGAGCGCGACGTCCGCGTCGTGCGGTTCCCGCGCAACCACCGACGGGCGACCGGGGTCGGCGGCGGGCAGACGATGTACGCCGACGGCTACCCGCTGCTGGTCGCGTCGTCGGCCTCCCTGGCCGAGCTGAACAGGTGGCTCGACGAGCCGGTCCCGATGGAGCGGTTCCGCCCGTCGATCGTGCTGGACGGGCTGGACGCGCCGTTCGTCGAGGACGACATCGCCTCCATCACCATCGGTGCGGTCAGCATCGACCTGGTCAAGCTCTCCGGCCGGTGCCTGATGACCACGATCGACCAGGACACGGCGCGCAAGGGCCGCGAGCCGCTGCAGACGCTCGGCCGGCGGCGGGTGCTGCCGCAGCTCGGCGGCGGCCGCGAGATCATGTTCGCCGTGAACGCGATCCCCCGCACCGCCGGCACGATCAGCGTCGGGGACGAGGTACAGGTGACCATGCACGACCTGCCGTACGAGCAGCGCGTCGCGGGCGGCTGACGCGCATCGAGGGTCGGGCGGCGTGCTGTGGCGACAGCGCGGCCGATACCGTGGACGCGCCCCCGGAACGGCGGCATCGCGGGCGAAGGAGAGAGCGTTGAGTGAGCTGGGCCTGACCCATCTGGCATCGGGCAAGGTGCGCGACATCTACGAGGTGGACGCCGAGCATCTGCTCTTCGTCACCAGCGACCGGATCTCGGCGTACGACTACGTGTTGTCGACGCCGATCCCGGACAAGGGGGCGATCCTCACCGCACTGTCGGCCTGGTGGTTCGAGCAGCTCGCCGACGTCGTACCCAACCACCTGGTGTCGGTGGACGACGACCGCATCCCGGCGTCCGTTCGCGGCCGCTCGATGCTGGTGCGCCGCCTCGAGATGATCCCGGTCGAGTGCGTGGCGCGCGGCTACCTCGCCGGTTCCGGGCTGGCCGAGTACGGGCAGTCGCAGTCGGTGTGCGGGGTGCCGTTGCCCGACGGCCTGGTCGACGGCAGCGAGCTGCCGGAGCCGATCTTCACGCCCGCGACCAAGGCCGAGCTCGGCGACCACGACGAGAACGTGTCGTTCGAGCAGGTGGCTGCGACGCACGGCGCCGAGCTCGCCGAGCGGCTTCGCGAGCTCACGATCGCGGTGTACTCGCGCGGCCGGGAGCTGGCTCGTCGTCAGGGCGTGATCGTCGCCGACACGAAGTTCGAGTTCGGGCGGGACGCCGACGGGAGCATCGTGCTGGCCGACGAGGTGCTCACGCCGGACTCCTCACGGTTCTGGCCTGCCGACCAGTGGCAGCCCGGGCGCGTGCAGCCGTCGTACGACAAGCAGTTCGTGCGCGACTGGCTCACCGGGCCGTCCGGGTGGGACCGCGACAGCGAGCCGCCGGCGCTCCCCGACGACGTCGTCGCCGCGACCCGCGCGAAGTATGTCGAGGCGTACGAGCGGATCACCGGCCTGCGGTTCGCCGACTGGCTGGCGCGCTCCGGCCGGTAGCGGCGATCGACCCCACCTGCGGCGTACTTCGGTACCGAAACACCGCTTGGGTTCTAGGGGTCGTTGCAACGCCTTTGATCAGGAGGACGTTGCAGGTGGGTACGTATCAGCGATTTGGTCGC
>NZ_WBKP01000091.1 GCF_009602465.1 Cumulibacter manganitolerans
CTGCCGCGTTCAACGACAGCTCCGGATCCTCTTTCTTGGCCTCGGCAACCAGCCGCATCGCGCGCTCACGAAGCTCCTGCGGATACTTCTTCGGTGCTGGCATGACCCCATCCTCCGTGGAATCAGACCCTCCACCAAACCCGGGGCGATTCAACGTGTGCCTCCACCGCGGCCACCGCAGCGCGCAGCCGCCGCAGATCACTCAGCAGGTCGATCAGACCCGCATCACTCACGCTGCTCAACGCGGCGCCGCCGCCACAGCCGATCGCCGAGCCGTCCGCCGGCCACGCATCGACCGCCGGGGCGGGCGTGTCCGCTGCATCGGCCGTGCCGGCCGGCGCAGCCGCGGCGTCGAGGGCGAGCTGCTGCACCGCCAGCCACGCGCCGCGCACCACCGCCACCGGCGAGGCCACGTCGGCTCCCGGGTCCGTCACGGGCGGGCTGCTGATCATGCCCCTGAATCTACGGACCGGCACCGACAAGATTTCCGCGACAGAATCCCGCTGCAGCAGGGATCTGTGCACAACCGGCCACCTGTGAACGGCCACCGCGCGGACGGGCGACATTGTCGGCTCCCGGCGTCTCGACATCGCTCGCCCCAGGGGCTCGCTCGCTCGACGACCAAGAGGTGGGCTCGCTCGGCCACCAAAAGGAGAGTCGCTCGACGACCAAGGAAAGGGGCCCACTCGACGAACAGAGATAAACGGCCCGCTCGATGAGCAAGAAAAGGGCCCTCAAGGTGCGGACCTGTGCAGCGTCTGGCGTGTGGAACCAGGCACTCAGGCCGAAGTCTCGACGTTGCTTCCGCTGGCGCTCCGGCTCGCTCGACGCCCGTGCGGGTGCGCGCCGGCGGGCGGCGGTCGACGTGCGCGAGGGTGCCTCTGCGGGGGCGGTCGGATCGGACGTTCTTCGTGACGGTTGGGACCATCCTGTCGTCGTCACGAGCTTGGGTGCGGCGGGCTGGGTGAATGCGCGCACCGCTCACGGACAGCGCCTTGCGAGGTTCTAACTCGACTAGCTCGACGCCGATGCACCATGCTGAAGCCATGCAGACCGTGGAAGGCCAGTGGCAGAAGGACGTGTTCAACGTCCTCAAGCAAGGCGGGATCCAGCAGGTGGCGTTCGTCCCGGACGCCGGGCACGCGTACGCCATCAGTGCGGCGCGCAGTGATCCGGACATCGCCGACATCGTCCTCACCACCGAGGAAGAGGGCGTCGGAGTGGTCGCCGGCGCGTGGCTCGGTGGTCAACGGGCAGCGTTGCTGATGCAGAGCAGCGGTGTGGGCAATTGCGTGAACCTGTTCTCGCTGTTGAGCAGCTGCTCCTTCCCGTTCCTGACGTTGGTCACGATGCGCGGGGAGTACGCGGAGTTCAACCCGTGGCAGAGCCCGATGGGGCGGCGAACGCCGGCGGTTCTGGAGCTCATGGGCATGAACGTCCATCGGGTGGACCGTCCCGACGACGTCGCGGAGGTCCTCGGTGCGGCGCTGGACTCCACCTTCCTGGCGGGGGAGCGTAACGCGGTGCTCCTGGGCCAGCGGCTCGTCGGACGCAAGCAGTGGGAGCGCAAGTGATGACGACCGCAGACCAGACCCGTATCGACCGTCGCGAGTTCGTCGCCGCGTTGGTGGCCGCGGTGCCGGAGGACACGCTCTTCGTGTCGGGGCTCGGCTCGCCGTCGTACGACCTCTACGCCGCGGGCGATCGCGACCGCAACTTCTACCTCTGGGGCGCGATGGGCGGCGCCGTGCCGGTGGGCCTCGGGCTGGCGCTCGCGCAGCCCGGCGTGCCGGTCGTCGTGCTCACCGGAGACGGCGAGCAGCTGATGGGCGTCGGTGCGCTGGCTTCCGTCGGCGCTGCCCAGCCGAGGAACTTGAGCATCGTCGTCCTGGACAACGGACACTTCGGTGAGACCGGCATGCAGCCGAGCCACGCCAGCCTGGGTACGGATCTCGCGGCGGTGGCCCAGGGGTTCGGCATCACCGACAGCGCGCGGATCGAGCGACAGGACGAGGTCGTCGAGTGTGCGCGCCGCGTGGCGCGCCGCGCCGGCCCGACGTTCACGCAGGCGCTGATCAGCACTGATGAACCACCTCGGGTCTTGCCGCCCCGCGACGGAGGTTTCGTCAAGAACCGCATGCGGGCCGCACTTGGGTTCGACAGCTTCTGACCCCGGCTCCGGGGCCGGGCGGCTCGCCGCATGATCAGCTCGGCGAGTGGCTAGGATGATGCCCGCGCGTTCGCCGCGCGGGGCGGTAGCTCAGTTGGTCAGAGCAGTGGACTCATAATCCATCGGTCGCCGGTTCGAGCCCGGCCCGCCCCACCACCCGGCGTTTCCAACCCTCCCGGCCGTACGTCGATCGTAGGATCGAAGGATGTTGACGCTCATCATCGTTCTGCTGGTCATCTGGGCCGTACTCGCGGTCCTCGGTTTCGTCATCAAGGGCCTGCTGTGGCTGGCGATCGTCGGAATCGTGCTGTTCGTAGGCACGCTCGCCTACGGCGCCCTCAAGAAGCAGCTCACCAGGTAGCAACCTACGGACGCGTCCTGCCCGAAGGGCGCTCCGGCCGGTTGTGTTGTTGCGGTTCGGGGCGTCGTCGCCCGGAGTCGTCACAACACAACGGGCCGGACCCGCCGGCTCGAGCTCGCAACACAACGGGACCGGGCTGCCGGCCGTCAGCGCTTGCGCGCCCAGCCGAGGTAGGTCGCGGGCAGAATGCCGGCGCTGTTGACGGTAGAGAGCGCGATCGCCCAGATCCGCTTGCTGCCGCGGACCTTGCCCGCCGGTCGGCGCTTGAGGTCGACCAGGGCCCAGGCGCGCAGGCTCGCGTCGGCGACGCCGACCACGATCAGCGAAGCCCGGACGGCCGGTGGCAGGTCCCGCCAGTGCTTCTTCGTGGCCATGCTTCCTCCCGAGTCCGGTAGTCCTCACCTGAGGCTACGACAGCAGCGACGTGGCCGCCGATTCGCCCGAGCCGGGTGCGCACGTCGTAGTCGCCGATGCGCGCGAGCCGTGTGCGCACGTCCGAGCCCGCCGGCCCGCCGGGGCCGGTGCGCGCCGTCCGGCGGGCGCCGGAACGGGGCTCGGGCGCAGTCTCCCGGACGTAGACTCCACGAGGTGACGACATCCGAGGGAACGACATCCGAGGGAACGATCGCGCCGGATCTGCCGCCGTCCGAGCACAAGCCCGACAAGCCGGAGAGCCTGCTGACGGTGCTGATCGCGCTGACCGCGAACACCCTGATCGCGATCGCCAAGTCGATCGTCGGTGCGATCACCGGCTCGGCGTCGATGATCGCCGAGGCCGCACACTCCTGGGCCGACACCGGCAACGAGATCTTCCTGCTCGTCGCGGAACGGCGCTCGGCGAAACCGGCCGACAAGACACACCCGCTCGGCTACGGGCGTGAGGCCTACGTCTGGTCGATGATCGCGGCGTTCGGCCTGTTCAGCGCGGGCTCGATCGTGTCGATCTGGCACGGCGTCACGCAGCTGACGGCGGAGGAGCCGGAAGCCAGCTATACCTGGGCGTACGTCGTCCTGGGGATCTCGTTCGTCCTGGAGGGGATCTCGTTCCTGCAGGCCTGGCGAACGGCGAGGGGAGCGGCGCGCCGGCTCGGCATGCACCCCGTGCACTTCATCAGCGCGACGTCCAACCCGACCCTCCGGGCTGTCTTCGCCGAGGACGCCGCGGCCCTTATCGGCCTGCTCATCGCCGGTCTGGGCATCGGCCTGCACCAGCTCACCGGCAACGCCGTCTGGGACGCCGTGGGCTCGATCCTCGTGGGCGTCCTGCTCGGCATCGTCGCGATCTTCCTCATTGGCCGCAACCGCGACTTCCTCACGGGCCAGGTGGTCAGCGAGGACCTGCGGCAGCGGGCGATGGACGAGCTGCTGCGCGAGCCGTCGATCGAGGCCGTCTCCTTCCTCTACCTGGTGTACGTCGGGCCCTCGCGGATCCTTCTGATCGCGGCCGTGGACCTGATCGGCGATCTGCGCGAGTCGGAGCTGGCTCGCGAGGTGCAGGAGATCGAGGACCGGCTCAACGAGCGCGACATCATCGAGCGCGCGATCCTGACGCTCAGCGCTCCCGGACAGAAGCCGGGACTGTGACGCACCGGAGGATCGGCCGCCGATGATCGAGCCACGTCGACCGTTCGGGCCACGCGATGCCAACGACGGCTGGGTGTCCGGGAGCCGCGGACGGTTCTGGGGCAAGGGCGGCGCCGCCGGGCTGCTCGCCCACGATCCCGCGCGAGGAGTGCTGCTGCAGCATCGCGTGGCCTGGAGCGACCAGGGCGGCACCTGGGGGATCCCCGGGGGCGCCCGCCACGTCGGCGAGTCCGCGATCGGCGGAGCGATACGCGAGGCCACCGAGGAGGCGGGAGTCCCGCCGCAGGCCCTGCGCACCCGTTACACGCACTGCTTCGACGTCGGCTACTGGAGCTACACGACGGTCGTCGCGGAGGTCAGCACACCGTTCGAGGCCCACATCGCCGATCCCGAGAGCGAGGAGCTGCGCTGGGTGCGCCCCGGCGACGTGGAGAGCCTCCCGCTGCACCCGGCCTTCGCGGCCGCCTGGCCGCTGCTTCGCGAGCGGCTGGCCGAGCGGCCGGCGCTGGTCATCGATGCCGCCAACGTGGTCGGCTCGCGCCCCGACGGGTGGTGGAAGGATCGTGCCGGCGCCACCGAGCGGCTCATCGAGCGCCTGGGTGCCCTCGATGGGGCCGGCCTCCCGGGCCGGTGGTTCGGGCTCGACGAGCTGTGGCGGGTCTGGCCGGAGACGACCGTGGTGGTCGAGGGCCACGCCAAGCAGGTGAGTACCGCAGACCTCACCGTGCACGTCGCCCGCGCGGCCGCGGACGGCGACCGCGAGATCGTCGCCCAGGTGGCGGCGCTCTCGTCCGACGGTTGGACGCCGATCTGCGTCGTCACCTCCGACCGGGAGCTCCGGGAGCGGGTACGCCGACACGGTGCCGCCGTCGTCGGAGCCGCCGAGCTGCTCGCTGTCCTCGACGGCTAGGTGACGCGACGCCCGCGAGGAACGGCGTTGACACCCCGTAACCTATCGCCATAAGGTTAAAGCGGACCGGCCGCCGACGGACCGCGAGTGCTTGCGGTCGTCCCCGAAGGAAGGACCCAACGTGGACCCGTTCGCCAACGACCGCGAGGACCGCATTCGCCGCCTCCTCGAGCATCTCCGCCACGGAACGACGGACAGGGTGGGGGAGGTCGCGCCGTTCGAGCCGCGTGACTACCGCGATCCCGACCTCGCCGCCCTCGAGCGGGACCGGATCTTCGGCCAGGTCCCCACGATCGTCGCGCACGGCTCCGAGCTCCCCGAACCGCACGACTTCATCACGCTGCAGATGCCCCGCAACCGGGTGATCATCAGCCGGCAGAAGGACGGCAGCGTCCGAGCGGTCGTCAACGCGTGCCGGCATCGCGGCGCCATGCTGGAGAACAAGGATTCTGGACGCTGCCGGCTGTTCTCGTGCCCGTACCACCGCTGGTCCTACGAGACCGACGGCACGCTGCGCGCGGTCACCCGCGACACGACGTTCGGCGACATCGACAGGTCGCAGCTCAACCTCGTCGCGCTTCCCGTCGAGGAGCGGCACGGGTTCATCTGGCTGATCGACAACGCGAACGCCTCGATCGACGTGGCGGCCTGGCTCGGGCCCAGGATGGATGCGATCCTGGCCTCGTACCACCTCGACGAGTACGTCGTGTCGCAGACGGCGGCGTTCGAGGAGCCGGTCAACTGGAAGCTCATGCAGGACGCCTTCATCGACGGCTACCACGTCCAGTACGCGCACCCCAACACCGCCGGCAAGCACGTCCACACGAACGTGCAGGTGGTCGAGGACTTCGGCAACAGCTGCCGGTTCGTCTCGCCGCGCAAGACGATCGATCGCTACCTGGAAGAGGATCCCGGCGACAAGAGCCTCGCGAAGCACGTCATCGAGGCGCACTTCCTCAGCCTCAGCAGCACGCTGCTGAAGCAGCCCGACCACTTCCAGCTGCTGAGCTTCCGGCCGGACGCCGCCGATCCGGCGCGCGGACGGATGGAGATCCGGCTCATCACCCGGCGCCCCGAGGACCTGGGCGTCGACAGGGCGGCGTGGGAGCGCAACCGCGACAAGAACTGGCAGATTCTCATCGACGTCCTGCTCGACGAGGACTTCCCGATCCTGCGCGACTCCCAGCAGGCGCTGCTGTCGGCGGACGCCGCGGGGATGCTGCTCGGCCGCAACGAGTTCGTGAACCACGTCTTCCGGCGCGAGCTCCGGCGGATCCTCGCCAGCGACTCGCTCGAGGAGTATCTCGCCGGGTGCGAGCAGAGCGCGCAGCAGTCGGCCCGCTACTCACTGACCGGCTGAGCCGGTGATCGACGCCCGCTGGGTCGAGGCGCTGACCCGCGAGGAGACGACCGAGCTCCGCGAGCTCGTCGCCGAGGCGGCGGCGTACGACGCCGAGGCCGGCTTCTCCCGCATCGACCCGGACGACGTCGGCCGGGGAGCCGGCCCCGCCGACCGGGTCGCGCACCTGGTGGTCCGGGCGCTGCGGGACGACGAGCCGCGCGACGCGAGCCCGACGACGATGGCCGCGTACGGACGGCTGGTCGCCACGCAGGAGGGGGCTGCCGTCCTGCAGCTGGTGGTCCGGCCCGAGTTCCGCTCCCGCGGCGTCGCCACCATGCTCCTCGAGCGGGCCGGGGCCCGCGTCGGCGACGAGGGGTGGGGGCCGGTCGGCGCCCGCCACGTCCGATGGACGGCGTACGGGGACCACCCGGCCGCCGAGCGGCTCGCGCTGCGCTTCGGCCTGGACGAGCTGGACCGCACCTGGAAGCTGCTGCGGCACCTCCGGGGGCCGTTCGCGGCCGACCTCCCGCCTCTGGGCCTGGCGGTCGGCGAGGTGCTGCTCGCCGTCGTCGATCCGGCCGAGGAGCGATCGGCGCTGGAGGACGTCACGACGGCGGCCGGCCGGCCGCGGGCGGAGCTCGACCGCCTCGTGCGCGAGGGCTCGCGGCGGGTGGTCGCTGCCCGCGACGGC
>NZ_WBKP01000092.1 GCF_009602465.1 Cumulibacter manganitolerans
AGCGGCTGGCCTCGCGTGGCGCGGCCCGCGCCGGGGCGGCGGCCGGGTTGTCCATGCTGGCGCTGGCCGGCGGCGTGCTCGTCATCCTCGCGGTCGCGGCGCAGGCGGCGGCGAGCGGGGCCATCGCGGCGGAGAACGCCGCCGTCGTCGTGATGCTGCCGCTCGGGCTCATCGAGCTCGGCGCGCTCATCGAGCCGGCGCTCGCGACGCGGCTGGCGGTGCGGGCGAGTGCCGTCCGGCTCATCGAGGTGCTCGAGACGCCCGCTCCGACCGACCGCGGCGGCGTGGCCGCGGTGCGGAGTGCCGACCGCGTGCCGAGCGGTGCCACGGTGCCGGCGCCGCCCTGGCCGGTCGAGCTCACCGGCGCAGCGATCCGCTGGCCCGGCTGCGAGGAGCCCGCCGTCCGCGGCGTCGACCTCCGGCTCGAGCCGGGTCGCCCGGTCGCCCTTGTCGGTCCCTCCGGCTCGGGCAAGTCGACCGTCGTGGCCGCGCTCATGGGGTACGCCGAGGTGGTGGCCGGCGAGTACCGCATCGGTGGACGGCCCGCGACAGAGATCGGCGCCGACGACGTGCTCGCGCTGTTCGGATGGTGCGACCAGTCGGCGCACCTCTTCGACACCTCGGTGGCTGAGAACCTCCGGCTGGCCCGTCCCGACGCCACGGACGGCGAGCTGCGCGCCGTCGTCGAGCGGGCCCAGCTCGGACCCTGGCTGCGCAGCCTGCCCAAGGGGCTGGACACCCGCGTCGGCGCGTTCGGCGTGCTGGTCTCCGGCGGCCAGCGCCAGCGGCTGGCGCTCGCTCGCGCGCTGCTCGCCGACCGCCCGATCCTGCTGGTCGACGAGCCGACCGCCGGGCTGGACCGGGAGGTGGCCGACGACCTGATGCGCGACATCCTCGCCGAGTCGGTGGGCAAGGCGCTGCTCGTGGTGACTCATGACCGGAGCCGCCTCGACGGCTGCACCGTCCTCGATCTGGGCCGCTCCGCCGCCGCGCCGCGTCTCGACGTCGCCTCCGCCTAGCGGCTCCGGCTCGCTCGACGACCGTACGTGACGCCGGGGACCTCGGCTTGTCCTGGTCGTCGAGCGAGCGAGCCCCCTGGGGCGAGCGACGTCGAGACGCCGGGAGGCTCGGTCGATCGGTCGATCACCGTCGCCGCTGCACTCGCCGGTGACGGGTGTTCGCCGGGGACCTCGGCTTGTCCCGGTCGTCGAGCGAGCGAGCCCTTTCCTTGGTCGTCGAGCGAGTGAGCCCCCTGGGGCGAGCGATGTCGAGACGCCGGGAGCCTCGGTCGGTCGTCCGGCCAGCGCCGCGGCTCGATGGCGCTCTCCGCTTCGGCGGCTCCATGCTCGCCAGGGTGGCTGGTGGTGCCGAGCGGCTAGTGGTGCAGCGCGCCGTCCACGCCGTCCCGCAGGGCCGCGATGGCCGCGGTTCGCGAGGTCACGCCCAGCTTGGCGTAGATACGCGTCACGTAGTTCTTGACGGTCTTCTCGGCCAGCCCGAGCTGCCCGGCGATCTGCCGGTTCGACAGCCCGTCGGTCAGCCCGGCCAGCACCCGGGCCTCCTGCGCGGTCAGGTCCGTCGGCGGCGCGATGTGCGTGTGCCGGCAGCCGCACGACGCCCCGGCACACGGCGGCGCCTCGGTCGCCGGCTGGTCGACGACCCGCAGCAGCCGCGCGGCGGCGACCGTCTCGGGGACGACGGCGAATCGGCCGCACGCCGGCGGCAGCGCCTGCTCGTCGCGGCTGAGGCTGACCACGCGCGCATCGCCGGCCGCGAGAGCCAGCGCGCAGAACCGGTGGTTGCCCTCGACCGGGTCGGAGGCGTCGGGGGAGACGATCACGACGTCCACGGTGCGAGTCTGCAGGATCGTCTGGGCCGACTCCATCGAGCCGGCCTCGAGCACCTGCCCGATCAACGGATCGCCGGCGAGCGCGCCGGCCACTCCGGCTCGCATGAGTGGCCGGTCGTCGACCAGCAGAACCCGCAGGTCGGCCCCGCGCGGGGGTACGGGGTGGTTTCGCGACGACATCGGTGGCCTCCAGCCGGTCGATGACAAGTTTATGAGGACGTAACGCTGCGGGTATCGGTGGCAACAATTTGGCCGTACCTTGACTGATGTGTGATCCAGATCGCACCGAGCACCGAGCCGATCTTTCGCAGGAGACCTCATGACGACAGTCAACGAACGGCGTCAGGCGGGCACCGTCACGGCGCACCCGCTGGAACCCCTCACGGCCGACGAGATGGCGGCCGCCACCGCGATCATCAACGCGGCGCCGGGCTGGAACGACCAGACCCGGTTCGTATATCTGGAGCTCGCCGAGCCCCCGAAGGAGGAGGTCCTGGCCTGGACCCCCGGGACCGACTGGAACCGCTGCGCGGCGGCGCTGCTGCGCGACCGCAAGAACCGCGCCACCTACGAGGTCGTCGTGTCCCTCACCGACGGCGACGTCGTCCGCTGGGACACCGTCGAGGGCGTGCAGCCTCCGATGATGTTCGAGGAGTTCATGCAGTGCGAGGAGGCGGTGCGCTCCGACGCGCGCTGGCAGGACGCCATGCGCAAGCGCGGCGTCGAGGACTTCGAGCTCTGCATGATCGACCCGTGGGCCAGCGGCTACACCGGCCCGTCGGACGATCCGGCCAAGCACCGGCTCGCCCGGCCGCTGACGTTCGTGCGCCGCAGCGAGCACGACAACGGCTATGCGCGGCCGGTCGAGGGTCTGATCGTCACGGTGGACCTCGACGACATGACGGTGATCGACGTCGTCGACCACGGCGTCGTCCCGCTGCCGCCCAAGGCCGGCAACTGGTATCCCGAGCTGAAGCTGGACGACGACAACATCCTCGGCATCAGCGAGGAGCGGGCGCCGCTCAAGCCGCTGGAGATCACGCAGCCCGACGGCCCCACCTTCTCCGTCGACGGCCATCACGTGACGTGGTCCAACTGGCAGCTGCGCCTGGGGTTCACGCCTCGCGAGGGCCTGGTGCTCTACGACGTGAACTACGTCGACAAGGGCGTGGTCCGCCCGATCATCTACCGCGCCTCGCTGTCGGAGATGTACGTGCCGTACGGCGACCCGAACCCGACGCACTGGAACAAGAACGTCTTCGACGAGGGCGAGTACGGCCTCGGCTGGCTGGCCAACTCCCTCGAGCTCGGTTGCGACTGCCTCGGCGAGATCCGGTACTTCGACGCGCTGGTCAACGACCAGGACGGCCAGCCGATGGTCATGAAGAACGCGATCTGCATGCACGAGGAGGACTACTCGATCGGCTGGAAGCACACCGACTTCCGCACCGAGCGCGCCCAGGTGCAGCGCAACCGGCGGCTCGTGGTGTCCTTCATCGCGACGGTCGGCAACTACGAGTACTGCTTCTACTGGAACTTCTACCTCGACGGCTCGATCGAGTTCGAGATCAAGCTGACCGGCATCCTGTCGCTGGGCGCCTTCGAGGAGGGCACCGAGCCGCCGCCGTTCGGGACGGTCGTCGCGCCCGGGCTGTACGCCCCGAACCACGAGCACTACTTCAGCGTGCGGATGGACATGCGCCTCGACGGCGAGCGCAACAACCTGTACGAGGTCGACTCGATCTCCGAGCCGGAGGGCGAGGGCAACCCGCACAACAACGCCTGGCGCGCGGTCAAGCGGCACCTCACCTCCGAGTCGGAGGCGCAGTGCATGCCCGACCCGCTGGCCGGCCGCACCTGGCTGGTCACCAGCGCCGACAAGACCAATCACGTCGGCCAGCCCACCGGCTACAAGATCGAGCCGGGCGCCTACTCCGCCCCGCTGTGGCGCGCCGGCTCCCAGCAGGCGGCGCGTGGCGGGTTCGCCACCAAGCAGCTGTGGGGCACGGCGTACGACCCGACGCAGATGTTCGCCGCCGGGCAGTACGTCGCCCAGAACCCCGGCGGCGACGGGCTCCCGCGCTACGTGGCGGGAGACCGCTCGCTCGTGGACTCCGACCTGGTGCTCTGGTACACGATGGGCGCGCACCACGTCGTGCGGCCGGAGGACTGGCCGGTCATGCCGACCAGCAAGGTCGCGATGCACCTGAAGCCGTTCGGCTTCTTCGCCGGCAACCCGATGCTCGACCTGCCGGCCGAGGACAAGAGCTGCCACAGCGACCACGGGACCTGCTGCGGCCAGGAGGGCGGAACCTGCCACTGCCGCCCGGTCGAGAGTGCGGAGGGGTGAGGTCATGAAGGAGTACGCGCTCGACGAGGTCGAGGCCCAGCACGAGGGCCACCCCGGCCTGCACGCCAACACCCTGAGCACCTTCGAGATGCTCGCGCAGTCGGTGGCCGGCATCGCGCCCAGCGCCGTCATGGCGACCGGCCCCGCGCTCGTCGCGCTGGGCGCCGGAGACTCCGTCCTGTACAGCTACATCGCCAGCACCATCGTGATGGTGCTCATCGGCTGGTGCGTCGCGCAGTTCGCGCGGCGCGAGGGCGAGGAGGCGACCCTGCTGTCCTACATCCAGCGGGCGCTCGGGCCCGGTGCCGGCTTCATCGGCGCGGTGGCGCTCGCCTTCGGCTACCTGCTGATCGCGATCGCCTGCCTGGCCGGCATCACGATGTACCTGGCGCCGCTGCTGGGCTGGGCGGGCGTCGACCCGGAGAGCACCACCTACCAGGTGATCCTCACCGTCGTCGTGATGGTGCTCGCCGCCGTCACGATGATCATCGGGGTGCACCTGTCCACCCGCTTCGCGATGGTGCTCGAGGTGCTGTCCATCATCGCGATCACCGTGGTGATCATCGCGGTGTTCGTCCGCCACGGGATCTCGGCCCGGCCGATGACGCCGTCCGACCTGGGACTCTCCGGCTTCACCAGCGGCATGGTGCTGGCGATCCTCGGATACGTCGGTTTCGAGTCCGCCGCGAACCTCGGCGTCGAGGCCCGCGACCCCGCGCACTCCGTGCCGCGGGCGGTCATCGGCAGTGCGACCATCGTCGGCGTCCTGTACTTCGTCAGCGCCTACGCGCAGCTCGAGGGCTTCGGCTCGGGGACCGCGATCACGCAGAGCGCCGCGCCGCTGAACGACCTCGCCGACAACAACGGCGTGGGCTGGATGGGCTACCTGGTGGACGTCGGGGCGGTCGCCTCGTTCTTCGCCTGCATCACCGGGTCGTTGAACGCGGCGAGCCGGCTGATGTTCCAGATCGCGCGGGACGGGTTCCTGCCGACGTCGTTCGGTCGGGCGCATCGGGTGCGGATGACCCCGCACCGGTCGATCATCGTGCTGTCGTCGCTCGCGGCGATCATCGCGCTCGTGCTGATGATCAGCGAGCCCACCGTCATCGACGTGTTCGGCGTGTCGGGCACCATCGGCACGTTCGGATACATGCTCGCCTACGTGCTGATGGCGCTGGGCATCATCGCCTACAGCGCGCGCCGCGGGCACGCGGTGATGCTGCCGGCGATCATCGGGCTGGTCTCCGCCGCGGCGCTCGTCTTCGTCGTGGTGAAGTCGATCCAGGGCGCGGTCGATCCGCCGTACTCGTACCTGCACTGGATCTTCCTGGCCGTCGTGCTGCTGTCGGCGGTCTGGTACCTCGTGGGGCGCGGTCGCAACGGGGGTGGCGGCGGCATCCGCAGCGCGGGGCCGCCGCCGGAACAGGAGAAGGTGCCGGCGTAGCCGGTCACCGATCGGGCGCGCACCCGCTGCCGAGACCGAGGCCGACGAGGGCGGCCGTGGTCCGCTCGTCGGGTGGCAGCGGGAGCGCTGCCCCCGGCGGCGCCGGGGCTGCGGGTGCGCCGTGCGGCAGCTCCGTCACGCTCGGGCGCCGCACGGCGAGACCGGCGAGGTCGAGCAGGCCGGTGCCGCCGTCGGTGCGCAGTGCGCCGGACGCCGCCCACCCGATCCGCTGCAGCGCCGCCGGGTCGTATCGATCCTCGTCGATCTTCTTCAGCAGCGCGTCGAGCACGACCGCGCCCCACGAGGCGCGGTCGTCCGCGCCGGAGCCGGCCGGCTGCCAGACGCCGTCGATCAGCCGCTCCGCGGACCGGGACCGGACCAGCGCCAGTGCGGCGGCACCGTCCAGCGTCTGCGGGCCCGCGGTCGGCAGATCGAGACCGGAGAGCTCGTCGCGCAGTGGATGGGGGATGCGGACGTCGACGCCGCCCACGGCGTCCACGATCGACACGAACCCGTCGAAGTGCAGACCCACGAGGTGGTCCGCCGGTACGCCGAGGGTCGTGCAGAGCGCATCGACCAGGTGCTGCGGCCCGTTCTGCAGGGTCAGGGCGAGACGCACCGGGTAGCCGTCGTCGCTGACCAGCAGGTCGCGGGGCACCGACACCGCCCGGGCCCGGTCGCCGCGCACGGTGACGATCACGACCAGGTCGGCGCGCTCGCCGCCGACCTGCGCCGGAGTCCCGTAGTGCGCGGGGTCGGCGTCCGTCGGGAGGTGCGTCCGGCTGTCGGAGCCGACGATGACCCAGGTGTCCACGCCGTCGTCGGCGCGGGGCAGCGTCACCGGCCAGGTGTCGATGCGGCCGGCGACGACCGCGACGTCGGCGCACAGCGCGAGCACGATCGCGACCGCGGCTCCGGCGAGGACCCGGGTCGCGCGGCGCCGCGGGAGCAGGCGCACCCGCGGGCTCAGGCCCGGATGCGCCGTCGGCCGGCGAGCGTCATGGCTGCTCCGGCGACGAGCAGCGCCGCCGACGCGGTGCCCAGCTCGCCGAGCGGCACCCCGGTGGCGGCGAGCTCCTGGGGGGCGGCGTCGGCCGGCCCGGGCGCGCCGCTGGTGGTCGTCTGCCGGCCGGGCACG
>NZ_WBKP01000093.1 GCF_009602465.1 Cumulibacter manganitolerans
GCCGCGCCGAGCGCGGTCCCGGCGCGGCGCGTGCGGGCGCCGGACCACGGCCGCGCCGACCGGCGGGCGCCGGTGGCGATCGCGTCGACGACGTCGTCGTAGTCCAGCTCGGGCCACTCGGTGAACCGGCCGACCATGTGCAGCACCTCGCCGTCCCGCACCTGCTGGTCACCCAGCGTGCGCGACAGCTCGATCGGTGCGCCGTCGGCGCGGTGCAGGATCCAGCCGCCGGTCTGCTGTGCGTCGTCGGCCGCGGACTCGCCGGCCGCGCGCACCAGGGAGGCCATCAGCTCGGCGACCGGGACGTCCTCGGGGAGCGCGATGTCGATCCGGCGCTGCGGTGCGGCTACCGTGATCCGGGCTAGGCCGTCTGAAACTGCGCGGGTCACGAGGCTCCCAAGCGGTGAGGTGTCCGGGCTGACGTGGCTACCATAACGGCACCCTCGAACCGCGGACGAGATCCGTTAGCACTCGAAGGAGATTCACGCTTGGGCACGTTCATCGTCCGCCGCCAGCCGCGACGTGAGGCCCCCGAGCTTCCGGCCGGAGAGGTCGTCATCGACCCGCCGCCCGAGGTCCCGCGCGACTCCGGCAAGAACTGGTCGCAGCTGATGATGATGCTGCCGATGCTCGCCGGCGCCGGCGCGATGGCGTTGATGTACAGCCGCAACGGCAGCTCCGGACCGATGGGATACGTGCTCGGCGGTCTCTTCGGGCTGTCCGCGATCGGCATGATCGGGGTGGGTCTGCTGCAGAACGCCGGCGGCGCGAGCAAGCGGGAGCGCACCGCGCAGCGTCGGGAGTACCTGCGCCACCTCGCCTCGCACCGCAGCAACGTGAAGAAGACGATCCGGCGGCAGGCGACGGCGATGTTCTACCGCCACCCCGAGCCGGACCAGCTGCTGGTGACGGCGGCCAGCTACCGGTTGTGGGAACGGCGCCGCGACGACGCCGACTTCGGTGCGGTCCGGATCGGCCTCGGCCCGCAGCAGCTGGCGACGCCGTTGATCACGCCGCAGACCAAGCCGCTGGACGAGCTCGAGCCGGTCTGCGCCGCCGCGCTGCGCAGGTTCGTGAACACCTACGCCAACGTGCCGGGTCTGCCGGTCGCCATGGCGCTCGGCGGGTTCAGCCGCGTCTACCTGACCGGTGACGCGAGCGCCGCGCGGTCGATGCTGCGCGCGTTGCTCGCGCAGACCGCCGTCCACCACTCGCCGGACGACATGATGGTGGCGATCTGCGCCGGGCCCGCGGAGCGAGCGCACTGGGAGTGGGTCAAGTGGCTGCCGCACGGCTTCCATCCCGAGCGCGAGGACGCCGCCGGCAACCTGCGGCTCGTGGCGCCCAACATGCCCTCGATCGAGGCGATGCTCGACGACGTGCTGAGCACGCGGCCGCGGTTCAACCCCGCGGGCCCGCAGGTCCAGGTGCCGGGACCGCATCTGGTGGTGGTCGTCGACGGCGGCGACGTCGCCGGCTCCAGCCACCTGATGGCCGACTCCGGGCTCGAGGGCGTCACCGTCATCGACCTGTCCAGCCCGCCGCCGCGGCTGCTGGAGAGCTCCATGCTCGTGCTCGACGTGGCCGAGGACCGCGCGCTGCGCAGCCGCACCGACGACGTCGAGTCCGCGCTGGGCATCGCCGACTCGCTCGCCCTCCCGGAGGTCGAGGCGCTCGCGCGGCAGCTCGCGCCGCTGCGGATGTCCATCGGCGCCGTAGGCGAGAAGGCCATGAGCACGGCGATGGGTCTCGGCGAGCTGCTGGACGTCGGTGACCCATACCGTTACGACCCCGGACGCGGCTGGGGGCCGCGCGCGAACCGCGACCAGCTGCGGGTGCCGATCGGCATCGGCCCCGACGGGCGACCGGTCGAGCTGGACATCAAGGAGTCGGCGCAGGACGGCATGGGCCCGCACGGCCTGCTGATCGGGGCCACCGGCTCGGGCAAGTCCGAGCTGCTGCGCACGCTGGTGCTCGCGCTCGCGATCACGCACAGCCCGGAGACCCTCAACTTCGTGCTCGTCGACTTCAAGGGCGGCGCCACGTTCACCAAGCTCGAGCGGCTACCGCACACCTCGGCGGTGATCACCAACCTGTCGGACGAGCTGCCGTTGGTCGACCGGATGGTCGATGCCATCAACGGCGAGCTGCTGCGCCGCCAGGAGCTGCTGCGCACGGCCGGCAAGTTCTCCAGCCTGCGGGACTACGAGAAGGCGCGCCTCGCCGGCGCACCCCTCGATCCGATGCCCAGCCTGCTGATCGTGTGCGACGAGTTCTCCGAGCTGCTGTCGGCCAAGCCGGACTTCATCGACATGTTCGTGCAGATCGGCCGCGTCGGCCGTTCGCTCGGCGTCCACCTGCTGCTGGCGTCCCAGCGCCTGGAGGAGGGCCGGTTGCGCGGGCTCGACACGCACCTGTCCTACCGGGTGTCGCTGCGCACCAACTCGGCGTCCGAGTCGCGCGTCGTCATCGGCGCGCCGGACGCCTTCGAGCTGCCGCGCGCCCCGGGGCACGGCTACATCAAGTTCGGCACCGACCCGCTCGAGCGATTCCGGGCGGCGTACGTGTCCGGCATGTACAAGCGCAAGAAGGACGGCGGGTCCGCCGGCGACCCGCGCACCGACGGGGTCTCGATCCTGCCGTACGACACGCTGTACCACGCGCCGCCGATCGAGGTGAAGCCCGCCGACGACGCGGTCGCCGCGGACCCGGACGAGGGCGTCGGCGAAAGCCTGCTCGACATCGTCGTGGACCGGCTCGAGGGCCGCGGGCCCGAGGCGCATCAGGTGTGGCTGCCGCCGCTCGCCGAGCCACCGACCCTCGATCAGCTCCTGCCGGGGCTGTCGGTCGACCCCGAGCTCGGCCTCACCGCCGCCGGATCCGAGCTGCGCGGCACGCTGAAGGCGAACGTCGGCGTCATCGACAAGCCCTTCGAGCAGCGCCGCGAGACGATGCAGATCGACCTCTCCGGTGCCGGTGGCCACCTGATGGTGGTCGGCGCGCCGCAGTCCGGCAAGTCCACCTTCCTGCGCTCCGTGGTCTGCGGGCTGGCGCTCACCCACTCGCCGCGGGAGGTGCAGTTCTACTGCTTCGACTTCGGCGGCGGCGGCCTCGGCGCGCTGCGGGACCTGCCGCACGTCGGCTCGGTCGCCGGCCGGCGCGACACCAACGCCGTCCGCCGCACGATCGCCGAGCTCAGCCAGCTGCTGGAGCAGCGCGAGACGCTGTTCGCGCAGCACGGCATCGAGAACATGGCCGCCTACCGGCGCGCCAAGGCCCGCGGCGAGCTGCCGGACGACCCCTACGGCGACGTGTTCCTCGTCGTCGACGGCTGGCAGACGATCCGCAACGACTTCGAGCCGATCGAGCCGGTGCTGAACGACCTCGGCACCCGAGGGCTGTCCTACGGCATCCACCTCATCGGCTCGGCGTCCCGCTGGATGGACCTGCGGCTGGCGCTGCGCGACATGTTCGGCACCAAGTACGAGCTGCGGCTGGGCGACCCGGGCGACTCGGTGCTCGGTCGCCGGGTGGCGATGAACGTGCCCGACGACAAGCCCGGCCGCGGGCTGACCCCGGACCTGCTGCACATGCTGACGGCGATCCCCCGGATCGACGGCGTCCAGGACGTCGAGAGCCTGCCGGACGGCGTCGCGGATCTGGTCGCCCGGATCCGCGATGCGTGGCCACGACCGGGCGCGCCCGCGGTCCGGCTGCTGCCGCGCGAGGTGCGCCACGACCAGGTGCGCCCCGACCGGGACCGCGGGCTCGCGCTCGGCATCTCCGAGCTCGACCTCGGCCCGGTCTACCTCGATGCGGACAGCGAGCCGCTGATGGTCGTGTACGGCGACAGCGAGTCCGGGAAGTCGAACCTGCTGCGCGTCCTGGCACACCGGATCATGGAGCGGTACTCCCCGGACCAGGCGAAGATCATCATCGTCGACCCGCGCCGATCGCTGCTCGGTGAGGTGCCGCCGAGCTACCTGCTCGCCTACGGCACGACGCCCGACCACGCCGCGGCGATGAGCGTGCAGCTGGCGAAGACGCTGCGCAACCGGCTGCCGGGCTCGGACGTGACCCCGGAGCAGCTGCGCAACCGAAGCTGGTGGACCGGGCCCGAGCTGTTCTTCCTCGTCGACGACGTCGACCTCGCCGCCGCAGGCAGTCCGCCGCCGCTGCAGCCGCTGGTCGACTTCATGGCGCAGGCGCGCGACATCGGCCTGCACCTGACGGTGACGCGCCGCTCCGGCGGGGCCGGGCGCGCCCAGTACGAGGCGCTGCTGCAACGCATGCGCGACCTGGCGGCGCCGGGCATCGTGCTGTCGGGCTCGCGTGACGAGGGTGCCCTGGTCGGTACCGTGCGCCCCCAGGTGCTGCCGCCCGGGCGCGGCTACTACGTCACCCGGCGCGAGGGCACCCGGCTCGTCCAGATCGCCTGGAAGCCCCCGGCCGACCTGTGATCGGTGCGTGAGCCGCGCCGAAACGGCAGGTGAACATCCTCGAGCACCGCTGACCGGTCCGAGGGCGCTCGGTACGTTGGAACGAGGGCCGCGCGCGCCGCGTCCCAGATTCGGCGATGCGCGAGCAACCGGTTGTCGAGACGAAGGAGCGCGGCGTGACTGGCTTCGATTTCCCCGGCATCAAGGTCGAGACCAAGGCCCTGCTGGACTTCTCGACCGGCACCGTGGACGACTTCGCGCCGCACCTGACCACCCTCACGCACGAGCTCGGCAAGCTCGGCATGAAGGTCGGGCTGAGCGGGCTGCCGTCCGGCGCGACCCTCGGCACCTGGAACGCGAGCATGCTCACCGCCACCGGCGCGTTCCTGAACGACGTCTCCTACGGCCTGCAGGCGGTGAGCACCGGGGCCGCCTCCGCAGCCGCGATCTACCAGTCCAGCGACAGCGACTCGGCGTCCCAGATGCGCGCGGTCGACGCTGCGTTCACGCCCACCGCGGGAGACACCACCCTGGGCAGGCAGCGGGCCCAGGCCGAGCGGGACGCCCGACGGCGCGGCGCACAGACCGAGCACGACATCCTCGACGAGGCCACCCGGACGTCGATCGCGGGATCGAGCACCCCGACGCCGCCGACCGCCCCGCCGGCGAACATGTGCGTCGCCGCCAACCCCTACACGGCCGCGGGCGCCCAGGATCTGGTGCGGGCGCATCAGGGCGACGACCAGCACGACGCGCAGAACGGCGGGCACTCGGAGTACGACGAGTATCAGGCGCCGATCGGTACACCGGTCGGCGCAAGCGTGCCGGGCGCGCCGCAGGCGCCCAGCCCGCGGCCCGCTCCGTCGCCGACGCCCGCGCCCGTGGGCACGATGGCACCCGGCTACCCGGCGAGCGCCTCGAGCCCGTCGCCGACCGCCGGTCCGGCGCCCGCCCCGTCCCCGGCGATGACCGCGACGTCGTCCTACCCGGCCGCATCGCCGTCCACCTCCCGAGACTCCGCCCCGACCACCGCCGCGACTCCCTCGCCCGAGCCGTCGCCCGGCGGCTGATGCCCGATGGCAGGCAACAACTTCGGGGCGCCGGACCCCGACGCTCACTACCCGGGAGTGCCGTCCGGCAGCTACTACCCGCCACCCGGTGCGGCACCCGACCCCCAGCCGGCCAACCACGACCTCTACTACGCGGACATCAACACGCACTACGTGGCGATCTCCCGTGAGGAGCCCGAGACGATCAAGAGCGCGGGGGACGCCTGGGTGCGGATCGGAACCGCCCTCGGCGGGGGCGCCGAGGCCATCCGCCGGCGCGGCATCACCCTGTCGGGCAGCTGGGAGGGCGCTGCGAAGGAGGCCTTCCTCCTCAAGGTCGGGCTGCTGACCTCGGTCCTCGACGACTGGGCCGGCAAGGCGCACGCCAACGGCGTCGTCCTTCGCGACACGCTCTACCCGGTCATCCGAGACAAGCGCACCGCGATGGCCGAGCTGTGGCGCGAGTACAAGGGCCGCTCCGACGACATCCGTGAGCAGGAGAACGCCAACGCCAGCCTCGGTGAGCTGTGGGAGGACACCAAGGAGGCCTTCGGGGGCAAGGACCGGCTGTCGGCGAACCTCGAGCACTACTCGCAGCGGTCCCGATCGGAGATCCTCGACCCGATGTCGGCCGCCTTCGACCGCGCGTTCCTCTCGATGAGCACCGGCGCGGTGTACCAGGGGCCGAAGGACGCCGTCGTGAAGACGCTGGACCCGTCGTCGGTGGGTGGCGCCCCCGGCGCTCCGGCGGCCCCCGCCGCCGCGGCTCCCGATGCCTTTCCGATGCC
>NZ_WBKP01000094.1 GCF_009602465.1 Cumulibacter manganitolerans
AGCAGCAGCCGGGCGCCGGCGTCCAGGCCGCCGGCGGCGAAGCAGCCCGGCGCGTTGTGCAGCAGCACGCCGCCCGGCGCCGGATAGCTGGTCCACGGCGGCGTGCTGCCGCGGCGTTCGTCGCGGACCGAGCGCAGCAGCCGCGCCTTGCCCGACGCGAGGCTGGCGGTGGTCGTGCCGATCTGCTCCTCGAGCACGTCGGTCATCCAGCGGCCCAGGTGCTTGACCATGTCGCCGGTGACGACCGGCGTCGCCGCCTCCAGCAGCGGCGCCACGTGCGCGAGCTGGGCAGCCAGCAGCGCGCGGGCCTTCCCCGGCCGTACGACGACCAGGTCGTAGCGTCCCTCCGGTGGCGTGTCGGCGACCAGCGCGGCGCGCCCGTTGCGCTCGAGGTTGCCGCGCGCGACGATCCGCGACAGCGCCGAGTCCGACCACATCGTCACGTCGGCGACGCCGGCGAGCGCGGTGGTGAGCGTGCCGTGCCGGTCGCCGACGACCAGGATCGCCGCCGCACCCGCGTGCCGCTCGGCGGCCTCCGCCAGCAGGTAGCGGTCCGCGGCGTCGTACGCGAGGAGCGGCTCGGGGTCGCGCGATGGGTACCGTGCAAGGGAGATCTCGCCGTACGGCGTGCTCAGCTGATCCATAAGGACACCCAGCATGCCAGGAGAGGACGCCATGGCCGACCGCAGCATCCGCCGGCTCGAGGACTCCATCGAGCGGGACCTGTCCGGGCTGAGCTACGGCGGCTACCTCGCGCTCGACGAGCTGCTCGGCGCGCAGCGGCCGCTCACCGACCACCACGACGAGATGCTGTTCATCATCCAGCACCAGACCAGCGAGCTGTGGATGAAGCTGGCGATCCACGAGCTGCGGGCCGCGATCCGGTTCGTCGCCGCCGACGACCTCGGGCCGGCGCTGAAGTGCCTGGCCCGCGTGAAGCACATCCAGCAGCAGCTGACCAGCCAGTGGTCGGTGCTGGCCACCCTGACCCCGCCGGAGTACGCGAAGTTCCGCGGCGCCCTCGGCAAGGCCTCGGGCTTCCAGTCCGTGCAGTACCGGCTGCTGGAGTTCCTGCTCGGCAACAAGAACGCCGCCATGATCGAGGTGTTCCGGCACGACCCGGCGGCCCAGGCGACGCTGCAGGCGGCGCTCGACGCGCCGTCGCTGTACGACGAGTTCCTGCGCCACCTCGCTCGGCGCGGCTATCCGGTGCCGGCGGAGGTGGTCGAACGCGACTGGGCCGAGCCGTACGTCGAGCACCCGGGCGTCGTCGACGTCCTCGCGCAGGTGTACACCGACCCCGGCGCGCACTGGGCCGTGTACGAGACCTGCGAGGAGCTCGTGGACGTCGAGGACTCCTTCCAGATGTGGCGCTTCCGGCACCTGAAGACCGTCGAGCGGATCATCGGGCACAAGGCCGGCACCGGCGGCTCGTCCGGCGTGTCGTTCCTGCGGCGCGCGCTCGACCTCACCTTCTTCCCGGAGCTGTACACCGTCCGGACTGAGATATAGACCCCGGTGGCGCGGCCGGGCCGCGGGCCCGCTGACCGGTAGGCTGGCGGTCATGTGTGGAATCGTCGGGTACGTCGGCAACAGGCAGGCTCAGGACGTCGTCATGGAGGGCCTGCGCAGGCTGGAGTACCGCGGCTACGACTCCGCCGGCATCGCCGTGGTGAGCGGTGGCGCGCTGCACGTGCGCAAGAAGTCCGGCAAGCTCGCCAACCTCACCGCGCTGCTCGGCGACGAGCCGCTGCCGGAGGCCACCAGCGGCATGGGGCACACCCGGTGGGCGACGCACGGGCCGCCCAACGACCGCAACGCGCACCCGCACGTGTCGTACGTCGGCAAGGTCGCCGTCGTGCACAACGGCATCATCGAGAACTTCGCGGCGCTGCGGGCCGGGCTCGAGGAGCGCGGCATCGAGATGGGCTCCGACACCGACACCGAGGTCGTCGCGCACCTCGTGCAGGACGCGTTCGAGACCGTCCCCGCCGACAGCGCGAGCCGGCTGCGGGAGGCCGTGCGCGCGGTCTGCAATCAGCTCGAGGGCGCGTTCACGCTGGTGATCTGCCACGCCGACGAGCCGGACACGGTGATCGGCGCGCGCCGCAACTCCCCGCTGGTCGCGGGCCTCGGCGACGGCGAATACTTCCTGGGCTCCGACGTCTCGGCGTTCATCGCGCACACCCGCGAGGCCATCGAGCTCGGGCAGGACCAGATCTGCGAGATCAACCGGGACCGCGGCGTCACCGTCGTCGGCTTCGACGGCGTCGAGGCGCAGCTCTCGCACTACACGATCGACTGGGACGACGCCGCCGCCGAGAAGGGCGGCTACGACTGGTTCATGCTCAAGGAGATCGCCGAGCAGCCCGCCGTCGTCGCGGACACCCTGCGCGGCCGGCTCACCGAGTCCGGCCAGATCGTCCTCGACGAGGTGCGGCTGTCCGACCAGGACTTCCGCGACGTCACCAAGATCTTCATCATCGCCTGCGGCACCTCGTCGTACGCCGGAATGATCGCCAAGTACGCGATCGAGCACTGGACCCGCATCCCGTGCGAGGTCGAGCTGGCCAGCGAGTTCCGCTACCGCGACCCGGTGCTCGACCGCTCGACGCTGGTGATCGCCATCAGCCAGTCCGGCGAGACCATGGACACCCTGATGGCGCTGCGGCACGCCAAGGCGCAGCACGCCCGCATCCTGGCCATCTGCAACACCATCGGCTCGACGATCCCGCGCGAGTCGGACGCCGTGCTGTACACCCGCGCCGGCGTCGAGATCGCGGTCGCCTCGACGAAGGCGTTCCTCGCGCAGATCGTCGCCTGCTACCTGATCGCGCTGCACCTGGCCAGCGTGCGCGGCACGAAGTGGGGCGACGAGGTGGCGGTCGTCGTCGACCAGCTGCGCTCGATGCCCGAGGCGGTCGATCGGGTGCTCGACACGATGGAGCCGGTGCGCGAGCTCGCGCGCGCCGAGCTGGCCGACCAGTCGCAGGTGCTGTTCCTCGGCCGCCACGTCGGGTTCCCGGTGGCGCTCGAGGGCGCGCTGAAGCTCAAGGAACTCGCCTACATGCACGCGGAGGGCTTCGCCGCCGGCGAGCTCAAGCACGGACCGATCGCGCTGATCAGCGACGGCACACCGGTCATCGTCGTGTGCCCTTCGCCGCGCGGCCGCGACTCGCTGCACGGCAAGGTCATCTCCAACATCCAGGAGGTGCGCGCCCGCGGCGCCAAGACGATCGTGATCGCCGAGGAGGGCGACGAGGAGGTCACCCCGTTCGCCGACCACGTCATCCGGGTGCCGAGCTGCCCGACGCTGCTGGCGCCGCTGGTGACGGCCGTACCGCTGCAGGTGCTCGCCTGCGAGGTGGCGGCGGCCAAGGGGCTGGACGTCGACCAGCCGCGCAACCTCGCGAAATCGGTCACTGTCGAGTAGTCCCGCGGCGTACTGCGCTACCGGCACGCCCGGTGATCCGGTACCGCAGCATGCCGCAGCTCGGCCGAAGGAGGTCGCGATGATCGTAGGCGTCGGCGTGGACGTGTGCCCGGTCGACCGGTTCGCCGAGTCGCTGCGGCGTACGCCGCGGCTGATCGACAAGCTGTTCACCCCGGCCGAGCAGCTCTCGCCGTCCGGGCAGCGGCGGCACGCCGCCTCGCTGGCCGCGCGGTTCGCCGCGAAGGAGGCGCTCGCGAAGGCGCTCGGCGCGCCCGGCAACCTGATGTGGCACGACGCCGAGATCGAGGTGGCCGAGCACGGCCGGCCGCGCATCGCGACGCGCGGCACCGTGCGCGCCCGCGCCGACGAGCTGGGCGTGCGCGGCTGGCAGGTGTCGCTGTCGCACGACGGCGGCATCGCGGTGGCCATGGTGGTCGCGCTGTCGGTCGACGTACCGTCGTAACCGGCGGCAGCCGCGAGCGAGGAGGCGCAGGCCGAGATGATCGGGCTCTACACGACCCAGCAGGTCCGGGACGCGGAGGCCGCGCTGATGCGCGACGTCCCCGAGGGCTCGCTGATGGAGAAGGCGGCGTACGGTCTCGCGCAGCACGTGCTGCGGCTGCTGCGCGCGGACGGGTTGTCGGCGTACGGCGCCCGCGTGGCGCTGCTGGTCGGCCCCGGCGGCAACGGCGGCGACGCGCTGCACGCCGGGCGGTTCCTGCGGGCGCGCGGCGTCGCGGTGACCGCGCTGCCGGTCGCCGACGGCACGTACCCGGGCGCGATGGCGGCCTTCGCGCGGACCGGTGGTGACGTGCTGAGCCTCACCGACGTCCCCGCCGCGGCCGACCTGGTCGGCCGGGCGGATGCCGTCCTCGACGGCATCGCCGGGCTCGGCAGCGGCCGTGCGGTCGGGCTGCCGGACGACGTGGCCCGCGCCGTCGCGGCGCACCCGTGCGTCGTCGCCGTCGACGTCCCCTCCGGGGTCGCCGCCGACACCGGGATCGCCGCGCCCGACGCGATCCAGGCGCGGCTCACGGTGACGTTCGGGTGCCACAAGCCGGCCCACGCGCTCGCACCCGGGGCGCGGCACTGCGGCGACGTCGAGCTCGTCGACATCGGGCTCGGCGACCGGCTGCCCGCCGCCACGGCCGGCGTGCTCACCGAGGACGAGGTACGCCGGTCGTGGCCGCGGCAGCCGTACGACGGGCACAAGTACTCCACGGGCGTGGTCGGCGTCGCCGCCGGCTCGGCGAAGTACGCCGGCGCGGCGGTGCTGTGCGTCGGGGGAGCGCTGCGCGCGAAGCCGGGCATGGTGCGCTTCCTCGGCGAGCCGCCGGCGTCCGACCGCATCATCGAGGCGTGGCCGGAGTGCGTCGTCGCCCCGTCCGTCGCCGACGCCGGGCGCACCGACGCCTGGGTGGTCGGCCCCGGCATCGGCACCGACGATCGGGGCCGCCGGCTGCTGGAGGACGTGCTGGCCGCCGACCGGGCGGCCGTCGTGGACGCCGACGGCCTGACGCTGCTCAAGGACCGCCTCGGCGAGCTGCCGGACCGCGGCCCCGCGACGGTCCTCACGCCGCACGCGGGCGAGTTCGAGCGGCTGTTCTTCCCGATCGACGACCCGCTGTCGGCGGCGCGGCGCGCCGCCGACGAGACCGGGTGCGTCGTCCTGCTCAAGGGCCCCACCACCGTCGTCGCGGCGCCGGGCGCCCCGGCGCTGGTCAACCCGACCGGGTCCGCGCGGCTCGCCACGGCCGGCACCGGAGACGTGCTGTCCGGGATCGTCGGCGCGCTGCTCGCGTCGGGGCTGGAGCCGCGCCTGGCGGCCGCGATGGGCGCCTACGCGCACGGCTGCGCGGCGCGCGCGGCGGCCGGGCCGATCATCGCCGGCGACCTCCCGGAGCTCCTGCGCCGCTGGCTCAGCGCGTAGCCGGGGAGCGCGGACGTCGTGAGCTGGCTGCAGATCCAGCCGTTCCTCATCGCGGTGGCCATCGGCCTGCTGCTCGGCTTCGAGCGCGAACGCAGCGGCAACCGGCGGCTGGCGGCCGGCTCGCGGTCGTTCGCGCTGCTGGCGCTCGCCGGCGCGGTCGCCGCACGCTTCGGGTCCTGGGCCGTCGTGGCCGGGCTGGTGGCGGTCGCGGCGCTGGTCGCGCTGGCCTACTTCCGCACCAGCGTCGACGACCCGGGCACCACCACCGAGATCGCCGCGATCCTCACGTACCTGCTCGGCGCGCTTGCGTCCGCCGCGCCGGCGCTGGCCGTGGCGCTCGCGGTCGTGGTCGCCGGCCTGCTGGTGTCGAAGAACCGGTTGCACCGGTTCGCGCGCGACATCGTCAGCGAGGTCGAGCTCGAGGACGCGATCAAGTTCCTCGCCGTGGCGTTCGTGGTCCTGCCGCTGCTGCCGGACCGCCAGCTCGGCCCGTACGGGGTGCTGAACCCGGCGCGGATCTGGCTGCTCGTCGTGCTGCTGACCGGCATCGGCTGGGTCGGCTACATCGGCGTCCGGGCGCTGGGTCCGGAGCGGGGGCTGCTGGTCACCGGGCTCGCGGGCGGCTTCGTCTCGGCCTCGGCCACGACCGCCTCGATGGGGCGGGCCGGCCGCACGGCGGCCGGCCTGCGCGCGCCGCTGGCCGGCGCGCTGCTGGCCAGCCTCGCCACGTTCGTCCAGCTGATCGTCGTAATCGGGCTGGTCGACGCCGAGGTGCTGCGCCGGCTGTGGCTGCCGGTGCTCGTCGGGATGCTGGTGCTGGCCGCGGTCGCCGCGCTGGTCTACCGCGGCGCGGCGCGTGAGCGCCGCGAGGGACCGGCCGACGCCCCGGGCTCCCCGGCC
>NZ_WBKP01000095.1 GCF_009602465.1 Cumulibacter manganitolerans
ACCAGCCGAAGTCCTCAACGAGGTACTCTCAACGCCGCCAAAAACAACAGGCGTTGCGACGACCGCGTGAATCCGCCGCCCGATAGCGTGTCTGGCTGCCCCGCAGAACGGGAGAGCAGCCGGACGGCGTCGGCGAGCGCCTGCTCCTCGTGCTCGAACGCGAGCGGCGGGTGGTCGGAGATCGGCAACCAGGCGACCTCCGAGGCCTCGGCGTCCACGAGCCGCGGTTCGGCATCCTCCGGCGCGGTGGCCGCGTAGTAGAGGTTGAGGATGGAGATGACGTCGCCCTGGAACGGGTAGACGTCGAGGTAGATCCCGGCGAGGCCGACGATCTGGACGTCGATCCCGGTCTCCTCCCGGATCTCCCGCACGGCCGCCTCCTCGGGGTGCTCCCCCGAGTCGCAGAACCCGCCGGGGATGTCCCAGTAGCCGCGCCACGGCTCGCGGGCACGCTTGATCGCCAGGAAGGAGCCGTCGCGGACGAGGACGGTGCCCACCGCGGGGCTGGCGTTGACGTACAGCTCCCGCCCGCAGCCCGCGCAGCGGGTCGGCGGGGCCGCGCTCAACGGCGCAGCGCAGTACGGGCAGTGCTGCCAGGCGCAGTGGATCGCTTGCACAGCGCTACTTGGACTTCGCGGCTGCGGGCTCGTCGGTGGACAGCGCGGCGATGAAGGCCTCCTGCGGCACCTCGACGCGGCCGACCATCTTCATCCGCTTCTTGCCTTCCTTCTGCTTCTCCAGCAGCTTGCGCTTGCGGCTGATGTCACCGCCGTAGCACTTGGCGAGCACGTCCTTGCGGATCGCGCGGATCGTCTCGCGCGCGATCACCCGCGAGCCGACGGCCGCCTGGATCGGCACCTCGTACTGCTGGCGCGGGATGAGCTCGCGCAGCTTGCCGGTCATCATGACGCCGTACGAGTACGCCTTGTCCTTGTGCACGATGGCCGAGAAGGCGTCGACCTGCTCGCCCTGCAGCAGGATGTCGACCTTGACCAGGTCGGCCACCTGGTCGCCGGCCTCCTCGTAGTCCAGCGACGCGTAGCCGCGGGTGCGCGACTTCAGCGCGTCGAAGAAGTCGAAGATGATCTCGCCGAGCGGCAGCAGGTAGCGCAGCTCCACGCGGGTCTCGGAGAGGTAGTCCATGCCCTGCATCTGCCCCCGCCGCGCCTGGCACAGCTCCATGATGGCGCCGGTGTAGTCGGTCGGCGCGATGATCGTGCACTTGACCATCGGCTCGCGGATCTCCGCGACCTTCCCGACCGGCCAGTCGCTGGGGTTGGTCACGACCATCTCGCTGCCGTCGTCGAGCGTCACGTCGTAGATGACGTTGGGCGCGGTGGAGATGAGCGAGAGGTTGAACTCGCGCTCGAGCCGCTCGCGGACGATCTCCAGGTGCAGCAGCCCGAGGAACCCGCAGCGGAAGCCGAAGCCGAGGGCGGTGGACGTCTCGGGCTCGTAGGTCAGCGCCGCGTCGTTGAGCCGGAGCTTGTCCAGCGCGTCGCGCAGCAGCGGGTAGTCCGAGCCGTCGATCGGGTAGAGGCCCGAGTACACCATGGGCTTCGGGTCGCGGTACCCGCCGATCGCCTCGGTGGCGGGCTTGGCGCTCAGCGTCACGGTGTCGCCGACGCGCGACTGCCGCACGTCCTTCACGCCGGTGATCAGGTAGCCGACCTCGCCGACGCCGAGGGTCTTGACCGGGGTGGGCTCCGGCGAGATGACGCCCAGCTCGAGCAGCTCGTGGGTGGCGCCGGTGGACATCATCTTGATCCGCTCGCGCGCGGAGATCCGGCCGTCGACGACGCGGACGTAGGTGATGACGCCGCGGTAGATGTCGTACACCGAGTCGAAGATCATCGCGCGGGCCGGCGCGTCGGGATCGCCGACGGGTGCCGGGATCTCCTCGACGATGCGATCGAGCAGCTCGGGCACGCCCACACCGGTCTTGCCGGACACCCGCAGGATCGAGTCGGGGTCGCAGCCGATGATGCCGGCGATCTCGGCGGCATACCGTTCGGGCTGCGCGGCGGGCAGGTCGATCTTGTTCAGCACCGGGATGATGGTGAGGTCGTTCTCCATCGCGAGGTACAGGTTGGCGAGCGTCTGCGCCTCGATGCCCTGGGCGGCGTCGACCAGCAGCACGGCGCCTTCGCAGGCGGCGAGCGAGCGCGAGACCTCGTACGTGAAGTCCACGTGACCGGGCGTGTCGATCATGTGCAGCGTGTAGCCGCGCCGGTCGGCGCCGGGCCACGGCAGCCGGACGTTCTGCGCCTTGATGGTGATGCCGCGCTCGCGCTCGATGTCCATCCGATCGAGGTACTGCGCGCGCATCTGGCGCTGCTCGATCACGCCGGTCACCTCGAGCATGCGGTCGGCAAGCGTCGACTTGCCGTGGTCGATGTGCGCGATGATGCAGAAGTTGCGGATCAGCGCGGGATCGGTGTAATCGGCGGTCACGAAGTTCCTTCAGCGGCGGACGGGGTCATCCCATTCTGCCGCATCCCGCGCCCGGCCGCGGCCCGGGCTACTGCGGGCGCAGCCCCGTGTGGTGCGCGGCGAACGCCAGCAGGTCCGCCCACTCGGCGGCCACCATGGCTCGCGGCTTCCCCGCGCCGTGCCCCGTGTGCGTCTCGATGCGCGCCAGGACCGGCTCGGGACCGCCCTGGGCGTGCTGCAGCGCCGCGGTGAACTTGTAGCTGTGCGCCGGGACCACCCGGTCGTCGTGGTCGCCGGTGAGCACGAGCGTCGCCGGGTAGTGCGTTCCCTCGCGCACGTTGTGCAGCGGGGAGTAGGACAGCAGGACCGGGGCCATCGCGGGATCCTCCGGCGAGCCGTAGTCGCTGGTCCAGCTGTCGCCCACGGTGAAAAGGTGGAAGCGCAGCATGTCCAGCACGCCGACCATCGGGAGCGCGACCGCGGCGAGGTCGGGGCGCTGCGTCATCACCGCGCCGACGAGCAGCCCACCGTTGCTGCGCCCGTGCAGCGCCAGCTGCGCGGACGTCGTCACCCGGCGCGCGACGAGGTCCTCGGCCACCGCGATGAAGTCGTCGAAGACGTTCTGCTTGTGCGCCTGGCAACCGGCGACGTGCCACGCGGCGCCGTACTCGCCGCCGCCGCGGAGGTTGGCCAGCACCACCAGGCCGCCGGCCTCGAGCCAGGCCGGCCAGCCGGGACGGAACTCGGCCAGCATCGGGACGTTGAACCCGCCGTACCCGTACAGGATCGTCGGCCGCGGCGTCGACAGGTCGAGGTCGTCGCGGTACAGGATGCTGTAGGACACCGCCGTCCCGTCCGCCGACCGGGTGGTCTCGCGGCGCGCCTTGACCTTCGGCGGCTGCCACAGCGGCTGCTTGCGGCCGGGGACCGCGCGCACGGCGGTGCGCAGCTTGACGATGTCGAAGGACTCGAGGTCCACCCGGAAGGACTTCAGCGGGGTGATGGCCGAGGTCATGCCGACGAACAGCTCGGTGTCCTCGCTGCGCCCGTTCAGGGCGACGACGGCGGCGCCGGCCATCGGGATCGCCGAGGAGCTGCGACCGTCCAGCGCGTACCGGTGCAGCACCGGCATGGCGTCCTCGAGGTGCACCGTCACGAGCGCGCCGCCGGCGGAGGTGACCGACTCCAGGATGCCGTCGTGCTCTCCGATCACCGTCTCCATCGTCGTCACGCCCGCGGCGATCGGCACCCGCACGAGCCGGTAGCGCGGGGCGTCGCGGTCGGTGCGCACCAGCATGGTGTCGTCGATGACCCGGACCGAGTCGTAGCGCGCGTCGGCCTCGTCGAACATCCGCACCGGCTCGCCGACGACAGTCCGCTCCCCCGTCCGCAAGGGATAGGCCCACAGCCGGTTGTTGGCGCTCGTGCCGTCGTGGATCTCCACGATCAGCCAGCGGCCGTCCCACGACACCTCCGGGAGCGCCAGGATCCGGCAGTCCCCCTCGCTGTCGAAGACGACCTCGTCGTCCGCCTGCGGGGTGCCCAGCCGGTGCACCTTGAGCACGCCGCCGGGCTGTCGGCCGCAGTCGGTGCCGTCGGTGACCCGGTCCGAGGGGTAGTGCAGGTAGACCAGCGAGGCGTTGTCGGGCAGCCAGGTCGGGGCGCCGAACTTGCTCTGCGTCAGCTCGTCGTCGAGGTCGCGCTTCTCGTCGATGTCGCGCACTCGGATGGTCTGCCAGTCGCTGCCGCCTTCGCTGAGCGCGTAGGCGAAGTAGCGGGCATTCTCGGAGACCCCGGTCCGCGTGACGTACCTGTTCCCCGACTCGTCCAGCCGGTTGGGATCGACGAGGACCCGGCCGCCGGCCTCGAGCTTCTCGAGCGTGGGCGCCCAGCACCAGACGTCCTGTGCCTGCGTCCCGTCGTTGCGGCTCACGAAGTACCGGCCGCCTTTGCGGTACGGCGTCCCCGACCGCGGGCGGCTCATCAGCGCCGACAGCCGGCGCTCGAACCAGGCACGCTCGGGCAGGTCGCGCAGGTACGCGGCACTGAGCTCGTTCTGCGCGCTTATCCAGTCGCGCGTCTGCGCGGAGGCCGGCTCCTCGAGCCAGCGGTACGGATCGGCGACGAGCCGGCCCTGGACCTCGCTCGTGGTGTCGCCGCGATGCGCCTGTGGGTAGTGCATGGTTCAGATGTACCAGGTCCGCGCGCGCCGCGGGCGGTCGCCGGGTCGGTCGACCAGCACAATGTGGCGTGCGCCGCTGTCGTTGTGCTGACCCCGGTCTGCTTGGTATTCTGTACCTTCGTGTGCGCCGAGATCTGTCGCACCGCCGACGCCCCGCTTCGGCAGATCCACAGATCACGCACCGCAGTCGTCGTACGACTACCGCACCGTCAATACCGAACCGAGGCACTTCGTGGCGAACATCAAGTCCCAGATCAAGCGCGTCAAGACCAACGAGACCGCACGGCAGCGCAACCTGGCCGTCAAGTCGGCCCTCAAGACCTCCGTGCGTCGCTTCCGCGAGGCGGCCGCCGAGGGCGACGCCGACAAGGCGAGCACCGCTCTCGCGCACGCGTCGCGCCAGCTCGACAAGGCCGCCAGCAAGGGTGTCATCCACCGCAAGCAGGCCGCCAACCGCAAGTCGGGCATGGCCAAGACGCTGGCCACCCTCGGCAGCGAGTAGCCGCACCCGCTTTCACGAGCAGCCGCGCGTCCCCGGACGCGCGGCTTCTTGCTGTCCGTGAACGCCTTCTGCGGGGCAGCCAGCGACGCTATTCGGCCTTGGGTTCTAGGGGTCGTTGCAACGCCTTTGATCAGGAGGACGTTGCAGGTGGGTACGTATCAGCGATTTGGTCGC
>NZ_WBKP01000096.1 GCF_009602465.1 Cumulibacter manganitolerans
CCAGGGCGGTTCGGCCCAGGCCGCCGGCGGCCAGTCCAACGCCACGGCGGACTCCGCGCCGGGTGCCGCTGCCGAGTCCTGATGCCCCGCCCGTGGCCGGTTCGCCTGGCGGGCTGGGCGCTCGCGCTGACCCTCCTGGCCGTGGCCGCGCTGGTCGTGACCGGCCGGGGCAGCTTCGCCGCCACCACCCACACGGTCGCGAAGCGGCCGCTGGCCGACGACCCCGGCGAGCCCGCGGACGCGGTGACCGAGGTGCACCGCTTCCCGGCGGGCAGCCATCTGGTGGGGCCGGCCGTCGTCCGGATCGGCAGCCACGGCGCGATCGCGTACGACCCCGACACCGGTGACGAGGTGTGGCGCTACCTGCGCGCCGACGCCGCGGTGTGCGCGCAGCGCGCCGAGGGCACCCAGGTGGTGCTGCTCTACCGATCGGGCGAGCGGTGCACGGAGGCGATCGCCCTGGACGTGCGCTCGGGCGAACGGCGCTGGCAGCGGACCGTCGAGGCCGCCGGCCAGAACACGATCGTGTGGAACACCGGCGGCTTCCTGTCCGTGGACGCCGCGAAGATGATCGTCTTCGAGGTCAACCAGGGGTACGAGCGGTTCACCCTCGACAACTCCACCACCGACCACATCGAGGGCGAGCACACGTCCTGCGAGAACACCGCCGCAAGCGGCGCGACCGACGTCGTGACCCTCCAACGCTGCCGCGCCACGGACGACGAGCCGTGGGTGGCGCAGCTGGTGGTCAACGCGGCGTCCGACGGTGATCCCCGCGAGGTCGGTCGCAGCTACCTGACCGGCATCGCCGGGCCCGAGCTGATCGGCTCGCTGGAGGACGGCACGGCGTACGTGCGCGACTCGGCCGGCGCGGTGCACGTGTATGCCGCCGGGGCGGCCACCCCGGTGACCGTCGCCGGGCTGCCGCCGGTCCCCGCGGACGTCCGGCTGCTGGGCGCCCGGGGCGGGTCGATGCTCACCGACGGTGCGACCGTCTTCCGGCTCGACCAGAGCGGCGCGCACGTCGCCTGGTCGGCCACCGTCGTCGCGCCGCCCAGCCAGCGAGGAAACAGCCTGTACCTGCCCACCGCGGGCGGCATCGAGGTGCGCGCCGCCGACACCGGCCAGGTGACCCGCACGATCGCCGCCGCGCTGCCGCCACACGCCGCGGAGGTCACCGTCGGCGGGCCGCGCATCGGCGTGCTGCGGGACGACGGGCTCGTCGTCCTGCGCTGAGCCGCGTGCGGCAGGATGGACGGGTGGACGTTCCCCAGATCACCCGCCAGACCACCCCGCACCGCGCCGTGCGGCGCGAGATCGCAACCGAGCGCGGCCGCTTCGCCGCCCTGGACACCGCGCCCGACGGCGATGCCGGGATGATCGTGCTGCTGGTGCCCGGCTACACCGGCAGCAAGGAGGACTTCGCGCCGCTGCTGAACCTGCTGGCCGACGCCGGTCCGCGGGTGGTCGCGATCGACCAGCGCGGCCAGTACCAGTCGCCGGGCACGGACGATCCCGGTGCCTACACAGTGCACGAGCTGGGCGCCGACCTCGTGGCGGTCGCGCGCACGCTCGGTCCGTCGGTGCATCTGGTCGGCCATTCGTTCGGCGGCCTCGTGGCCCGCGCCGCCGTCCTCGCCG
The DNA here is from genome assembly GCF_009602465.1 of Cumulibacter manganitolerans. Taxonomy (NCBI): domain Bacteria; kingdom Bacillati; phylum Actinomycetota; class Actinomycetes; order Geodermatophilales; family Geodermatophilaceae; genus Cumulibacter; species Cumulibacter manganitolerans. The sequence goes on from NZ_WBKP01000096.1 coordinate 1,642, forward strand.
ACCCGTCGGCGTTCGCCTCGCTCACCCTGATGTCCTCCGGCCCGGGCGAGCTGCCGGCCGGCCCCCGCCGCGCGGTGATCGAGGCGGCCGAGCCGCACCTGCACGACATGGGGCTCGAGCGGATCTACGACGCCGGCCAGCAGGCGCTGGCGAAGGATCCGACCTGGCAGCCCGCGCCCGAGCCGCTGCGCAGCTTCCTTCGGCAGCGGTTCGTGTCCGGCTCGGCGCACGCCCTGCAGCACATGGGCCGCACGATGCTCACCGAGCCGGACCGCGTCGCCGACCTGCGGGCGACGGGCGTGCCGACGCTCGTCGTCTACGGCCGCGACGACAACGCGTGGTCGCCGGAGGCGCAGTCGGACATGGCGCTGCGGCTCGGCGCCCGCGAGGTGATCATCGACGACGCGCTGCACTCCCCCGCGATCGAGAACCCGCCGGCCACGGCGCGCGCGCTGCTGGCGTTCTGGGAGACCGCGCCCCCTGCGTCCTGAGCCGCGAGCGGCTCAGGTGGTCAGCCGCGAGAGCCGGTCCGCGGCCTCGGCCAGGACGTCGTCCCGCTTGCAGAACGCGAACCGTACGAGAGGGCGACCCTGCTCGAGGTCGTCGTAGAACACGCTCATCGGGACGGCCACGACGCCGCAGCGTCCGGGCAGGTCCCGGCACAGCTCGATCCCGTCGTCGTACCCGACGCTGCGCGCGTCGGCCGACAGGAAGTAGGTGCCGCGGCAGTCGTTCACGGCGAAGCCCGCGGCGACGAGGCCGGCGCGCAGCAGGTCGCGCTTGCGCTGGAGGTCGGCGGCGATGTCGGCGTAGTACTCGTCCGGCATCGCCAGCGCCTGGGCGATCGCCGGCTGCAGCGGCGCGCCGCTGACGTAGGTGAGGAACTGCTTCGCCGCCCGGACGGCGCCGACGATCTCCGCGGGACCGCAGCACCAGCCGATCTTCCAGCCGGTCAGCGCGAACGTCTTGCCGGCGGACGAGATCGTCAGGGTGCGCTCCCACATCCCCGGCAGGGTGGCGATCGGCACGTGTGGCAGGCCGTCGAAGGTCATGTGCTCGTACACCTCGTCGCTGACGACCAGCAGGTCGTGCTCGACCGCCAGCGCGGCGACGTGCTCAAGGTCGGCGCGCGAGAGCACCGCCCCGGTCGGGTTGTGCGGGGTGTTGAGCAGGATCAGCCGGGTGCGGTCGGTGACGGCCGCGGCGAGCTCGTCGCGGGGCAGCGCGAAGTGCGGGGCACGCAAGGTCACCGGCTTGCGGACCGCCCCGGCCATCGAGATGGTGGCGGCGTACGAGTCGTAGTACGGCTCGAGGACGACGACCTCGTCGCCGGGCTCGAGCAGCGCGAGCATGGCTGCGGCGATCGCCTCCGTCGCGCCGGTGGTGACGAGCACCTCGGACGCCGGATCGAGCCGCATCCCGTAGAAGCGGTGCTGATGCTCGGCGACCGCCGACAGCAGCGACGGGATGCCCGGACCCGGCGGGTACTGGTTGGCCCCGCCGTCGATCGCCGCCTTGGCCGCCTCCCGTACCTGCGCGGGCCCGTCGACGTCCGGGAATCCCTGGCCGAGGTTGATCGCGCCGGTCTGCACCGCCAGCGCGGACATCTCGGCGAAGATCGTGGAGGTGAAGCCGTGCAGGCGGGCGGACAGCAGCGGACGACGCATCGCCATAGGCTACGCGGGCCCGGGACCGACGGCGGCCGACGCCTCACGGGGCACCGCGAACCACGGCGCCTTGAGCGGCACCTGGCGGCCGTCCGGGCAGTGCGCCCAGAAGTCGCAGTGCCCGCACGCGGGGCCGACCCGCGCCGGGTAGGCCACGTCCGGGTCGACGCCGGCGGCCACCTCGGCGCGCGCACGGTCGATGTCGTCGGCGGTCGCCGCCGCGCGGCGCATCTGCCGCGCCCGGGACGGCTCGGTGATCTCGGCGGCGGCGATCGTCCCGCTCGGGATGTGGTGCAGCTCCACCCGCGCGCACCGCGCGCGGAACGTGCGCTCGACAGCGACGGCGTACACCGCGAGCTGCATCGAGGCGCGCGCCTCGTCGCTCGTCGGGACGGCGCGGCCCGTCTTGTAGTCGATCACCACGAGCGAGCCGTCGTCCAGCTCGTCGACCCGATCGATGCGCCCGGAGATCGCCAGGTCGCCGTAGGGCGCGCCCACGGTGCGCTCGATCCCCCGCGGCTGGCTCGCGAAGTCGACGTGCTCCTCGACGTACGCGGCCAGCTGCTCGCCGACGATGCGCAGCGCCCGCCGCGACTGCTCGGCGTCCCGGAAGCCCGCCGTCGGCCACATGGTGCGCAGGTCCTGCAGGACGCCGTCGACGCTGCGCCGCGCCGGCGCGGTGTCCCACACGGCACGCAGCGCGGCGTGCACCGACGACCCGATGCCGGTGTGCGCCCACGGCGCACCGCGGGCCGGCGCGGGCCGCTCGTCGTAGATGTAGCGGAACCGGCGCGGGCAGGAGTCGAAGGTGTCGAGCTTGGCCGGCGTCACCGGGCGCAGCGGCTTGGGCATCCCGTCGAGGCTTAGCTGCTCGGCTGCGCTCACTCGTGCTCCGCGAGGGAGCCCAGGAACTGCCCCTCGCCGACCGGGCTCGTGTACCAGCCGGCGGGCACGGTGGCGCTGCCCCCGAAGTAGTACGGCGCCCCCGGCCGGTAGCTGGGGTAGGCGCGCACCTGCTCCTCGCCGAGGGTCACGACCCGCTCGGCACGGAGCCGCTCGCCGCGCGCCGGCTCGACCTCGCTCGGCGGGTCCGAGCGCAGCCCGGCGCGCTCCCGCGCGTAGTGCGCCGCGAAGGCGCC
>NZ_WBKP01000097.1 GCF_009602465.1 Cumulibacter manganitolerans
GGTCGCGCTCGATCGCGGCCGCGAGCAGCCCCGCGAGATCCTGCGCCATCAGTTGATGCAGCCTTCGTCGGCGGCGGCGGTCGCCCCGGTGGTGGCGGTCGCGGTCGCGGCGGTGGCACGGCCGGCGCGTTCGGCCGCCCGGGCTCTCGCGGCCCGGTCCGTGGACGCAAGAGCAAGAAGCAGCGCAGACAAGAGTTCGACCAGATGGACGCGCCGACGATCGGCGGCGTCCAGCTGCCCCGCGGCGACGGGTCGACGATCCGGATGCCGCGTGGCGCCTCGCTGACCGACCTCGCCGAGAAGATCAACGCCTCACCGGCGTCGCTGGTGACCGCGCTGTTCCACCTCGGAGAGATGGTCACCGCGACCCAGTCCGTCAACGACGAGACCCTCGAGCTGCTCGGTGCCGAGCTGAACTTCAAGATCGAGGTCGTCTCGCCGGAGGACGAGGATCGCGAGCTGCTCGACGACTTCGACATCACGTTCGGCCAGGACGCCGACAGCGACAACCTCGTCGCGCGTCCGCCCGTCGTCACGGTCATGGGTCACGTCGACCACGGCAAGACCAAGCTGCTGGACGCGCTGCGCAAGGCGGACGTCGCCGGCGGCGAGTCCGGCGGCATCACGCAGCACATCGGCGCCTACCAGGTGCAGACCGAGCACGAGGGCCAGCCGAGGGCGATCACGTTCATCGACACCCCGGGCCACGAGGCGTTCACCGCCATGCGTGCCCGTGGCGCGAAGACCACCGACATCGTCATCCTCGTCGTCGCCGCAGACGACGGCGTGATGCCGCAGACGGTGGAGGCGATCAACCACGCGCAGGCCGCCGACGTCCCGATCGTGGTGGCGGTGAACAAGATCGACAAGGAGGGGGCCAACCCCGACAAGATCCGTTCACAGCTCACCGAGTACAACCTGGTCTCCGAGGACTACGGCGGCGACACCATGTTCGTCAACATCTCGGCGCTGAAGCGTCAGGGTCTCGACGAGCTGCTCGAGGCGGTGCTGCTCACCGCCGACGCGTCGCTGGAGCTGACGGCAGACCCGGACATGGAGGCGCAGGGTGTCGCGATCGAGGCGCACCTCGACCGCGGCCGCGGCTCGGTGGCGACCGTCATCGTCCAGCGCGGAACGCTGCACGTCGGCGACTCGATCGTGGCCGGCGACGCGCACGGCCGCGTCCGCGCGATGATCGACGACCAGGGCGAGAACGTGCAGGAGGCGGGGCCGTCGATGCCGGTCCAGGTCTTCGGCTTCACGTCCGTCCCCGGCGCCGGCGACACCTTCCTGGTCGTCGACGAGGACCGGGTGGCGCGGCAGATCGCCGAACGCCGGCAGGCCCGCGAGCGCAACGCCCAGCTGGCCAAGTCGCGCCGGCGGGTCTCGCTCGAGGACCTCAACAAGGCCCTCGCCGAGGGCAAGGTCGAGAGCCTGAACCTGATCCTCAAGGGCGACAACTCCGGCACCGTCGAGGCGCTCGAGGACTCGCTGCTGAAGATCGAGGTCGGTGACGAGGTGTCGCTGCGGATCATCCACCGCGGTGTCGGCGCGATCACCGAGTCGGACATCGACCTGGCGACGGCGTCCGACGCGGTCGTGCTCGGGTTCAACGTGCGTACCCAGGGCAAGGCGACCGAGCGGGCCAACCGCGAGGGTGTCGATGTGCGGTTCTACTCGATCATCTACCAGGCGATCGAGGACATCGAGAACGCGCTCAAGGGCATGCTGAAGCCGGAGTTCGAGGAGATCGAGCTCGGCAAGGCGGAGATCCGCGCGATCTTCCGCTCCAGCAAGTTCGGCAACATCGCCGGCTGCATGGTCCAGGACGGTGTGATCCGGCGCAACGCGAAGGCGCGGCTGGTCCGCGACGGCGCGGTCGCTGCCGACAACCTCACCATCGCGTCGCTGCGCCGCGAGAAGGATGACGCCACCGAGGTCCGCGAGGGCTTCGAGTGCGGCATCAGCCTCGGGTCGTACAACGACATCAAGGAAGGCGACATCATCGAGACCTACGAGATGCGCGAGAAGCCGCGGGCCTGACCGCCCGCAGCACGACCTTGACCGGTGGCCGGCCAGCGACGCCGGGCGGCCACCGGCCTGTGCCGGGGGGCTCCGGCACAATCGATGAACCGACGTCCGCGAGGAGGACATCATGGCTGATGAGGGACGGGCCCGCCGGCTGGCGGTGCGCATCCGGGAGATCGTCGCCGACACGCTCGAGCGGCAGGTGAAGGACCCGCGACTGGGGATGGTGACCGTCACCGGCAGCAAGCTGACCTCCGACCTGCGCGAAGCGACCGTGTTCTACACCGTCTACGGCACCGACGAGGAGAAGGCCGCGTCCGCGGCCGCGCTGGAGTCGGCGAAGGGCGTGCTGCGCAGCACGGTCGGCAAGCGCACCGGCGTGAAGTTCACCCCGACGCTCGCCTTCGTCGCCGACGAGATCCCCGAGCACGCCGCGACGATCGACGACCTGCTGGCCAAGGCACGCGCGGCCGACACCGAGCTGGCCCGTTCGCGCGAGGGCAAGGGGTACGCCGGGGAGGCGGACCCGTACCGCCGCGACGACGAGGACGACGCCGAGGCGTGAGCGACTACGCCCTGCTGGTCGCGCCCTCGGTGAACCGGGTCTACGCCGCCGACGCCCCGCGGCTGCTCGCCGCCGAGCTCGACATCACGATGGCCGCGCTCGGCCTGGCCGGCGACGCCGTGCGGCTCGAGGCCATCGCGGGGCTGGACTACCTGCTCCTAAGCGGCATCGGCGACGAGGCGCGGCTGGCCGCGCTGGTCGCCTCCTCGTCGGCGGCGTACGCCTTGTTCGCGCGGGAGGGTGCCCTGCTCAGGCCGGTGGAGCTGCCGGCGACGGCGCGGTTCAGCGACGACCTGGTCACGATCCAGAAGTACACCGGGAAGACCAACGAGCAGCTGACCACGCTGCTGATGAACGTGACGCTGGCGGCCTCTGCGCGCCCGCAGCTGCTGACCGGTGGGCGCGCCAAGCTGCTGGATCCGGTGTGCGGCCGCGGCACCACCCTCAACCTGGCGCTGCGGCGCGGCTTCGACGGGTACGGCGTCGACGTCGACCGCAAGGACGTCGAGGCCTACTCGGTGTTCTTGAAGACCTGGGCGCGCACCCACCGGCTGCCGCACACGCACTCCTTCGCGCCCGTGCGGCGCCACAAGAAGACGATCGCGCAGCGGCTCGACGTCGAGCTGTTCACCGACCGCGCCGCGCAGAGGAGTGGGCACGGGCAGCGGGTCGCGGTGGCGGTCGCCGACACGACCGCGGTGACCGAGCTGTTCGCCGAGGGCACGATGGACGCCGTCGTCGGCGACCTGCCGTACGGCGTGGCGCACGGCGCGCACCGCGGGCACGACCTCGACCGGCGCGCCGACGACCTCGTCGCCGCCGCGATGCCGAGCTGGGCGCGGATGCTCAAGCCCGGCGGCGCGCTCGGCCTGTCGTTCAACACGAAGACCCTCGCCCGTGCCGACGTCGAGGACGCCTGCCGCCGGGTCGGGCTGCAGGTGGCGCCCTACGGCGACCGGTTCGCGCACCGGGTCGACGCGTCGATCGCCCGCGACCTCGTCGTCGCGTCGCGGCCGGCCGCCGGGTCCGCCGCGGCCTAGAGGCCGCGCGTCGGGGCCTTCGGCAGCGGCGTCCAATCGATCACCGGGTAGCGCCAGACCACCAGCGCGATGGCGGCGACCGCGATCACGATCGCGCCGGTCAGGGCCAGCGACGCCGTCGGCGACGGCGTGATGGCCCGTACCGCGCGGCGCGTCGACCGGCGGTGCGCCGTGCCGCCGGGGCCGATCCAGACCGCCACGACGGCGGCCGCCGCACCGAGGCCGACCGCCGCGTTGCCGTTGTAGGCGTGCCAGCCGAGATAGGCCGGGATCAGCTGCGCCGCCGCGTAGGCCGTGGCGGCGGCGATGCCCACCGGAAGGATCATCGTGACGAGAGTGCGCAGGGCCGCGGACGCGAACGCCCACGGGCTGGTGAGCAGCTGAACTGTGACGGCCCGCCGGCGGGTGCGGCTGGTCTCCTCGCGCCCGCGCAGCCCGGCGAGGAACCGGTCGACGGTGCGCGCGGTGGTGAGCAGCAGGAACAGCAGGATCGCGCCGGCGACCGGCATGGACATCGATGCGGCGACGACCAGCGCGGCGCAGGCGAGCACCGGCCCGGCCGTCGAGACGGGACGGCGGGCCGCGACCTCCCGCGACCGGGCGGCGCGGGGCGAG
>NZ_WBKP01000098.1 GCF_009602465.1 Cumulibacter manganitolerans
GGCTGCCCCGCGGGAGCTCTCCGCCTGCCGCTGGGCGCCCGACGCCGCCGCACCGGGCTGTCGCGCACCGGGGGTGGCCGCCGCGGTGGCCGACCGCTTCTGCACGACCGCGTTGCGCAGCCGCGGCAGGATCTGGTCGATCGTCGAGGCGACGTCGCGGACGGCGGCGATCTCCTTGGTGATCTCGGCCGCGCGCCGCTCGCGCTCCGTGCGGTCGACCTTCAACGACTGGTCGATCTGCTTGATGTGCCCGTCGAGGGTCTCGATGCGGCGTACCAGTGCGCGGTCCAGCGCGAGCGTGAGCTCGTGCTCGGCCTCGATGAAGAACGCCGAGGCGTCCGCCTCGAGGCGCGCGCGGGTCTCTCCGAGCGTCTCGTTCAGCCACAGCTTGAGCTGGTTGCGGTCCGAGGCGGTCCGACGTGCCCACACGATCCAGCCCGCGACGCTCAGGCCCACGGCGACCGCGATGGGCCAGGCGACGATGGCCGCGCCGGTCGCGGCGGTGAGGCTCGAGCCGGTGATGCTGGTGATCGAGATGCCGGACATCATGCTGATGTTGGTCAGCACCTTCTCGTCCGCGGACGACTGCCGCTTGGCCGGTCCGGCGGTCGCGGTGATCTGCCGCGGCCGCTGCAGCGCGGCGTACACCTCGGCGAGCTCGTTCTGCGCGAACATCGACTGCAGCACCGAGCGGGACACCGTCCGCATCCGCGCCTGCTGGCGGTCGAAGATCTGCATCGACGAGGCCTTCAGGGCGGAATCGAGTGCCGGGCCGATGTCCTTCAGGCGGCCCTTGTCGAGCTCCTCGACCTGGCGTCGCCAGTAGGCGAGGAACTTGCGGTTCTCGGACTGGATGTCCGCCATCGTGTCCAGGCGCGCCCGCGACAGCAGCGAGCGCAGCCGCAGCTGCCAGGCGCGCGAGTCGGCCTTGCGCGCCTGCAGCAGCCGATCGCGGTTCTCCTTCAGCCGGTTGGCGTACTCGAGGTCGGGCTGGCACGCCCGGCGGCTGTCCTCGAGGGTGGTCAGCAGCCCGTCGAGCTGGGAGCGCATCGTGCGCAGCAGGTTGGCCTCGTGCAGCGCCGACGCCTTCAGCGCCACCTGCTGCTGCAGCGCCACCTGCAGCTCGGTGATCTTCGATTCCGTGCGCAGGGACCGGCCGAGCTCGCTGGCGCCCATCAGCGCAGCCTGCTCGAAGAGCTTCGACGAGACGGGCAGCATCACGCTGTCGGCGAAGCGGGGCGCGTGCTCGCGCAACAGCTTGCGGTTGTCCTCGACGATCTGCCGCCAGCCCCGATAGGCATCCGTCTTGGTGACCGCGAAGATCACGAGGTCGATGTTCTTGGACGCCTTGACGAGGAAGTCGATCTCCGGCTTGGTGAACGGCGCCGACGCGTCGCACACGAACAGCAGCGCGGTGGCCCGGCCGACCGCGCGCAGCGCGATCTCGGCGTGCGTCGCATCCAGGCCACCCACGCCGGGGGTGTCGACCAGGTTCACGTTGCCGAGCAGCGGCGAGTCGCACTCGACCTCGATCAGCCGCGGCGGGGTGTACTGGCCACGCTCGCCCAGGTCCGTCGCCCAGTCGCGCATCCGCTCGAGCGGGATGTCGACCGGCTCGCTCTGGCCGGGCAGCAGGGCGCGGGCCGCCGTCTTGGGGCCGCGGCGGAACATGATGTACGTGCTGGTCGCCACCCGCGAGTCGACCGGGGAGAGCCCGGGCACGTTGATCAAGGCGTTGGTCAGGCTCGACTTGCCGCGCTTGGCCTCACCGACCACGACCACCGTCGGCTTGTCGGGGCGGGTGGCGCGCATCCTGGTGAGCCGGACGGCGATGTCGGGGTCGTGCTTGTCGAGGATCGCCAGGCCGCGGTCCGACGTCTGCCGCGCGAGCTGCGACAGCGTGATCCGTTTGGCGGGCGCCGCGTTCTGCTGCGGCGTGCTCACGCCGAACCGCCCCGGTCGAGGGCGAAGACGGTCACGACCGGGTGGCGCACGACGCGGTCGCCGTCGGCGTACCCGGCGAGCTCGAGCTCGGCGATGGTGCCCTGCTGCGCGGGATCGTCGGTGTGCACCGTGGCGGACGCCTCGTGCCGCTGAGGGTCGAAGCGCTCGCCGACCCGCGGCACGAGGACCTGGATGCCGAGCTGCGCGAGGTTGTCGTCCATCCGCGCCGCCACGGCGGGGGAGGAGACGCGGTCGCGGGCGTACAGCAGCAGGTCGACCATCTTCGCGCGCTCGTTCTGCAGCTGCACCAGCGCCTCGAGGTGCGGACGCACCTCGGAGTACAGCACGTAGTCCTCCGCGTCGTCGCCGGCGGCCGGGTGGCCGGCCGCGTCGTCGAAGTCGAAGTCGGTGTCCTCGTCGACGGGCCGCTCGCGAAGCGCGTGGTCCAGGGCGTCGTCGGCGTCGGGCCCGACGGCCTCCACGGGCGTCTCCGGGCCGCGGCGATCCTGCGGGTCGGTCATGTCGGTGCCCCTCCGGTGGCGATGGCTCGTAGCTGCTGCCAGAGCATGAAGTAAGAGCGATGGATCGTGTGCGCGATGCGGCTCTGCGCGGGGGTCGAGCCGAAGGTGGCGAAGGTGCGCCAGCGGCCGGCCGCGTCGAGCGCGCGCTGGATCAGGTCCGGCGCCGGCGCTCCGGGGGCGCCGAGCATCTCGTCCGGGGACGCACCGGTGACCAGGCGACGGACCTCGTCGAACATGTCGTCGGGCAGCTCCACCGTGCCGGTGGTGACCAGGCTCGCGGCCTCGAGCAGCCGCAGCTGCTGGGCCTCCGGGTGCTGGTACAGCTCCTCGAGGTGGTCGAACATCAGGTCGCGTACCGCCGGCGGCGCGGCGCTCGCCAGCCTGTCCAGGGCCGAGAGCGCGACCGAGGACTTGATGTCGTCGGCCCGCACGCTGAACACGCCGTCGATGATCCGCCGCAGCCGGGGGAACCCGCTGTCGGTCTCCAGCAGCCGGCGCAGCCCACCGGTGCTGATGCCCGGATCCGCGAGAATGGCGGCGACCGCCTTGGCGGCGCCGTACCGGTCGAGGCGGCTCAGCAGCCGCTCGCGCGCCGCCACGTCGATCGGGACCTCCGGGCGGACGAAGAAGTCGGTCGACAGGAACAGCATCTGGCGCACCGGTTCCTCGAGCGCCGCGATCTCACGCAGCACCTGCGCGTCGGCCTCGGTGAAGTTCCCGGTGAGCGCCGATTCCGCCATGAGCCCGACCAGCGGCAGCACCTGGGAGACCGCGTGCCGCAGCGTGTGCGAGTGCTCGGCCGCGAGCTCGTGGGCGAGCCCCATCGGATCGTCGGCCTGCAGCTGGTCGGCCTTGTTCAAGATCGCGAGGGCGTTGATCGGCGACGTCGTCGCGTCGCTCGAGGCGCGCCGGAAGGCGGCGAGGGCGTCCGCGTCGTCCGCGCGGATCGACTGGGTGAGCACGTAGAGCACGGCCTCGGCGGCCGCGACCGCCTGCCGCGACTGCTCGTCCACGGGGCCCGGCTCGCCGCCGAGCATGCCCTGCGTGCGGCCGGCACTCTCCTCGTGCAACGACGCCAGACCGGGCGTGTCGATGATGGTCACGTGGCGGAGCGCGTCATAGGTGAGGTACGCGTCGACGACCGCCACCTCCTCGGGATCGCACCCCAGGTCGACCGGGATGACCCCGTCGCCGTCGTACGGCAGGGTGCGGACGGTGCCGTCCAGTCGGCGCACCTCGACGCGGTCGACGGTCCCGTACTGGAACCGGGTGACCATCCGGGTGCACTCGCGGACGTCGGTCGCCGAGACCCGGCGGCCGATCAGCGCGTTGACCACGGTCGACTTCCCCGACTTGATGCGTCCTGCGACGGCCAGTTGCAGCGGTCCCTGCAGGCGCGCGACGATGCCGTCGATCGCGTGGGCGGTCTCCGGCGGGACGCGCTGCTGCAGGGAGCGAGCCATCTGCGCCACGAGGGGCGACATGCGTCGCGGCGACGTGACGGTCATCGGGGCCCTCCTTCGGGGAGCAGTGGGTGCACCGGCCGGTGCTACAGGTTGGTGAACAGCACGACCAGCAGGATGACGGCCGTGACGCCGATCGCGATCCAGATGACCGGCCGCCAGTTCGGGCCGGCCGCCGGGGCCGGCGCCGGGCTCTGCTGGGGCCGCGGCTGGTTGACCAGCGGGCGGGGCGCGGGCGGAGCGCCGGCCGCGAGCTGGCTGCCCGTGGTGGGGCGCGGCG
>NZ_WBKP01000099.1 GCF_009602465.1 Cumulibacter manganitolerans
CGCCGGCCGCGGCGCCGCGCGTGCGCGCGGTGCACCTGTGCCGGGTGCGCGACGGCGTGCTGGAGGCCACCGCGGTGATCCAGCACGGGCCGCACGTGCGGGCGATGAACGCCCGGTTCGTGGGGCTCGACCAGCGCTGGCAGTGCGTGAGCCTGCAACTCGTCTAGGCGGGCTCGGCGCCGTGGCAGCGCTTGTACTTCTTGCCGCTGCCGCACGGGCACGGACCGTTCTTGCTCGGCCCGGACTTCTCCTTGGTCGCCGGCGACGCGGCCCGGCGCGCCTGCGGTGTGCCGTCCTCCGACGGGCCGGAGAACACCAGCCCCTCCTCGGCAGCGGGGTCCGAGCCGTCGGCGCCGGCGCCACCGGCAGCGGCCGCCGGCTCGTCGGCCGCTGCCTTGGGCGACCCGGCGCGGCTCTGGATCACGCGGCGCTTCTTGCTGGGCTTGCGCGGCGCGGCCGGCGCCGGCTGCTCGTCCTCCGCCGCGGGCTCGGCGGCCCGCAACCGGCCCAGGGGCGACTGGCCGCCGAGCTGGGCGGCGCTCTGCACCGACACCGACGGCGCGGCGGGATCCTCGGTGATCTGCGTCTCGACGTTGAACAGGTAGGCCACGCTCTCCTCCTTGATGCCGTCGAGCATCGTGGAGAACATCTCGAAGCCCTCGCGCTTGTACTCCGTCACGGGGTCGCGCTGGGCCAGGCCGCGCAGGTGGATGCCCTCGCGCAGGTAGTCCATCTCGTAGAGGTGCTCGCGCCACTTGCGATCGAGCACCGACAGCACGACGCCGCGCTCGACCTTGCGCATCTGCTCCGCGCCGACCTGCTGCTCGCGCTCGTCGTACGCCGCCTCGATGTCGGCGACGATCTCCTCGCGCAGCGTCGCGGCGGTGAGCTTGGCCCGGCCTCCCGCCTGCTCGATGACGTCGTCCTGGGTGAGCTTGATCGGGTACAGGGTGCGCAGCGCGGTCCACAGCTGATCGAGGTCCCAGTCCTCCGCGTAGCCGGTCGCGGTGGCGGCGTCCACGTAGTCGGTGACCACGTCGCTGATCATGCCCTCGATCTGCGGGCGCATGTCCTCGCCCTCGAGGACGCGGCGGCGCTCGTCGTAGATGACGGTGCGCTGCTGGTTCATCACCTCGTCGTACTTCAGGACGTTCTTGCGGATCTCGTGGTTCTGCTGCTCGATCTGGGTCTGCGCCGAGCGGATGGAGCGGGTCGCCCACTTGGACTCGATCGGCACGTCGTCCGGCAGCCGCAGCCGGTTGAGCATGGCCTCGAGCATCTCGCCGTTGGAGCGGCGCATCAGCTCGTCGTGCATCGAGAGGTAGAACCGCGACTTGCCGGGATCACCCTGGCGACCGGCGCGACCGCGCAGCTGGTTGTCGATGCGGCGCGACTCGTGCCGCTCCGTGCCCAGCACGTAGAGGCCGCCGGCGTCGATGACCTGCTGGTGCTCGGCGGCCACCTCCTCCTCGGCGGTGGCGAGCTCGTCCTCCCACGCCTCCTCGTACTCCTCCGGCGTGTCGGTGGGGTTGAGGCCCCGTTCCCGCAGCCGGCGGTCGGCGATGTGCTCCGGGTCGCCGCCGAGCTTGATGTCCGTGCCGCGGCCGGCCATGTTGGTCGCGACGGTCACCGCGCCGAGGCGGCCCGCCTCGGCGATGATGTGCGCCTCCTGCTCGTGGTACTTGGCGTTGAGCACCTCGTGCGGGATCTGCTTGCGGGTGAGCATCTTCGACAGCAGCTCGGACTTCTCGACCGACGTCGTGCCGATCAGCACCGGCTGGCCCTGCTCGTGCGCCTCGGCGATGTCGTCGACCACCGCGGTGAACTTCGCGGACTCGGTCTTGTAGATGATGTCGGAGTGGTCGACGCGCTGCATCGGCCGGTTGGTCGGGATCGGGACGACGCCCAGCTTGTAGGTCTCGTGCAGCTCCGCCGCCTCGGTCTGCGCCGTACCGGTCATCCCGGAGAGCTTGTCGTAGAGCCGGAAGTAGTTCTGCAGGGTGATCGTCGCGAGGGTCTGGTTCTCCTGCTTGATCTCGACGCGTTCCTTCGCCTCGATCGCCTGGTGCATGCCCTCGTTGTAGCGGCGGCCCTGCAGGACGCGGCCGGTGAACTCGTCGACGATCAGCACCTCGCCGCCGCTGACGATGTAGTCCTTGTCCTTGCGGAACAGCTCCTTGGCCTTCAGGGCGTTGTTGAGGTACCCGACGAGCGGGGTGTTGACGGACTCGTACAGGTTGTCGATGCCGAGCTGGTCCTCGACCAGGGCCACGCCCTCCTCGGTGATGCCGACGGTGCGCTTGCCCTCCTCGACCTCGTAGTGCCGGTTCTTCTTCAGCATCGGGGCGATCCGGGCGAACTCCAGGTACCACCGCGGCGAGTGCTCGGCCGGTCCGGAGATGATCAGCGGGGTGCGGGCCTCGTCCACCAGGATCGAGTCGACCTCGTCGACGATCGCGAAGCTGTGGCCGCGCTGCACCAGTCCGTCGACCGAGTGCGCCATGTTGTCGCGCAGGTAGTCGAAGCCGAACTCGTTGTTGGTGCCGTAGGTGATGTCGCACAGGTACGACTCGCGGCGCTGCTCGGGCCGCTCGTTGGCCAGGATGGTGCCGACGGTCAGGCCGAGGAACTTGTGCACGCGGCCCATCCACTCGGCGTCGCGCTTGGCCAGGTAGTCGTTGGTGGTGACGACGTGCACGCCGTTGCCGGGCAGCGCGTTGAGGTAGGCCGGCAGCGTGGAGACGAGCGTCTTGCCCTCACCGGTCTTCATCTCGGCGACGTTGCCGAGGTGCAGCGCGGCGCCGCCCTGCAGCTGCACGTTGTAGTGCCGCTGCCCGAGGGTGCGGGTGGCCGCCTCGCGCACCGTGGCGAACGCCTCCACCAGGATGTCGTCGACGGTCTCGCCGTCCTCGAGGCGGGCACGGAACTCGTCGGTCTTGGCCCGCAGCTCGGCGTCGGTCAAGTCGGTGAAATCGTCCTCGATCGCCTCGACGGCGTCGGCGATGGTCCGCAGGCGACGAAGGATCTTGCCCTCACCAGCGCGGAGTATGCGTGCGAGTACCACGTGTGCTTTCAGTCCCTCGGTAGCTTCGATGGATGCGGCGCCGGGCAGCACGATGGCCGGGCAGCGGTGCCGCCCGACCATCGTACTTGGGTGCGCGTCTGGTGCTCGTGCTGTCGGCGCAATCGCCGCACTAGCTCGCGGCGCCGGCCTCCGCCAGCCGGATCACCCCGTAGTCGTAGGCCTTGCGCCGGTACACGACGCTGGGCTTGCCGGACTCGGCGCACGTGAACAGGTAGAAGTCGTGCCCGACGAGCTCCAGCTGCTCCACCGCCTCCTGGGCGGTCATCGGGATGCTGGGGTGCGTCTTGTCGCGGACGATCTGCCCGGGCAGGTGCTCGTCGGACTCGTGCTTGTCGCCCCGCTCGGCGTCGTACGACGCCAGCAGGCCGTCGATCTCGGCCGATGCGGCCGAGACGGCCTCGGCCTGACGTTGTGGATCACGGACGGAGTCGCCGTTGCGGCCGTGGTGGTTGCGGCGCCGCTCGGCGCCCTTGCGCATCCGCCGCTCGAGCTTGGTCGCGGCGTCGTCGAGGGCCGTGTAGAAGTCGCCGGCGGTGGCCTCGGAACGGATGACCGGGCCCTTCGTCTTGACCGTGATCTCGACGCGCTCGATCTTCTGCGAGAGGTCGTCGCCCTTGCGGTTCTTCTCGTGCGACAGCTCCACGTCGACGTTCATGAGCTTGCTGTCGTACCGGCCGAGCCTCTCGAGCTTCTCGGCGACGTGCTGCCGGAAGTGGTCAGGCACCTCCACTGCGCGTCCGTGAACGACAATGTCCATGGCGATCCTCCATTTGTCTTGAACGGATCCAACGGTGACAGGGGGCCCGTCACACCCTCACCGTATAGCCTGTGCGTTGCCCGTGCTTTACCGGCCGGCCACCTGTTTTTCGGTCTCCGCGACCACCGCGGCGCGGACGTCGGCGGCGCCCAGGGACCGCACGATCTCGGCCGCTCGGCCCAGCGTCGCGCCCGTGGTGACGATGTCGTCGACGAGCAGCACGCGACGCCCTGCCAGCAGCTCGCCGGCACCCCGTCGGGCGTACATCGCCTGGCGGCGAGCGAGGTGCCGGCCGGACGCCGACAGCCCCGCGGCGTCCGCGCCGGCCCGGCTGCCGAGCACGACGCCGACCGGCCGGTCG
>NZ_WBKP01000100.1 GCF_009602465.1 Cumulibacter manganitolerans
GGCCGGCGCGCTGCAGGCGCTCGGCGCGCGCAGCACCGTCGTGGAGCTCGCCCCCCGCCTGATGCCGCTGCAGGTGGACGACGGCGGTGGCCAGGCGCTGCGGCGGCTCATCGAGCGGCTCGGCGTGCGCGTGCACGTCGGCACCGCGAGCAGCCGGATCCTCGAGCGGCACGGCCGCGTGCGTGCCGTCGAGCTGGCCGGTCGGGAGCGTGTCGACGCCGACGTCGTGGTGTTCGCGACCGGCGTGCGGCCGCGCGACGAGCTGGCCCGCGCCGCCGGTCTCGCGGTCGGCGAACGCGGCGGCGTCGTCGTCGACGAGCGGTGCCGCACCGCCGACCCGGCGATCAGTGCGATCGGCGAGGTTGCGTGCATCGACGGGGCGGTGTGGGGGCTGGTCGCGCCGGGCAACGCGATGGCGGAGGTGGTCGCCAACCGGATCCTCGGCGGCGACGGGACGTTCCCGGGCGCGGACGCCTCGACCAAGCTCAAGCTGCTCGGCGTGGACGTCGCGAGCTTCGGCGACGCCTTCGCGACCGAGGCGGGCTCGCTCGAGGTGGTGTACGCCGACCCGGTCGCCGGCGTCTACAAGAAGCTGGTGCTGGCCGACGACGCGCGGACGCTGCGCGGCGGCATGCTCGTCGGCGACGCGAGCGCGTACGCGGCCCTGCGCCCGATGGTCGGCCGCGCGCTGGGCGCCGACCCGGCCGCCTACCTGGTGCCCGAGGGGGCGGCGGGCCCGGTGTCCGGCGACCTGCCCGACGACGCCGTGCTGTGCTCGTGCAACAACGTCACCGCGGGCACCATCCGCGCGTCGGTCGTCGCCGGCGCCCACGACCTCGGCGCCGTGCAGACCTGTACGAAGGCCGGCACCAGCTGCGGCTCGTGCCTGCCGGCGGTCAAGGCGCTGATGATCGCCGGCCTGGAGGCGTCCGGCGTGGAGGTGTCGCGGGCGCTCTGCGAGCACTTCGCGATGTCGCGCGCCGAGCTGTTCGCCGCGGTGCGGGTGAGCGGGCTGCGCACCTTCACCGAGATCATCGGCCGGCACGGCGCCGGCGGCCGCGGCTGCGACATCTGCAAGCCGACCGTCGCCTCGATCCTGGCCAGCCTCGGCACCGGCCACATCCTGGACGGGGAGCGCGCCGCGCTGCAGGACACCAACGACCACGTGCTGGCCAACATCCAGAAGGACGGCAGCTACTCCGTCGTCCCGCGCATCCCCGGCGGGGAGATCACCCCGGAGGGGCTGATCACCGTGGGCGAGATCGCCCGCGACTTCGGGCTCTACACGAAGATCACCGGCGGCCAGCGCATCGACATGCTCGGCGCGCGGATCGAGCAGCTGCCAGCGATCTGGCGGCGGCTGGTCGACGCCGGGTTCGAGTCCGGGCACGCCTACGGCAAGTCGTTGCGCACCGTGAAGTCGTGCGTCGGCTCGACGTGGTGCCGGTACGGCGTGCAGGACTCGGTGTCGATGGCGATCCTGCTCGAGCTGCGCTACCGGGGGCTGCGCGCCCCGCACAAGCTCAAGCTCGGGGTCTCCGGCTGCGCCCGCGAGTGCGCCGAGGCGCGCGGCAAGGACGCCGGGGTGATCGCCACCGATCGGGGCTGGAACCTCTACGTCGGCGGCAACGGCGGCTTCACCCCGCGGCACGCGACCCTGCTCGCCGAGGACCTGGACGACGAGGGGCTGCTGCGGGCGATCGACCGGTACTTCATGTACTACATCCGCACCGCCGACCGGCTGCAGCGGACCGCCGCCTGGCTCGCCGACCTCGAGGGAGGCATCGATCATCTTCGATCCGTCATCTTCGACGACGCGCTCGGGATCGCCGCCGACCTGGACGCCGCGATGCAGGCCAGCATCGCCGGGTACTCCGACGAGTGGCGCGACGTGCTCGAGGACCCCGAGAAGCTGGCCCGCTTCACCGCGTTCGTGAACGCTCCGGACGCCGCCGACCCCGACCTGGAGTACGAGCGCGAGCGCGGCCAGATCCGGCCGGTCGACCCGGCGCGGCGTCCGGTGCTGATCAGCGGTGCTCGTATCCCGGTGGCCGGCGGAGCGGGCCGATGAGCGCCCCGCACGCCTGGCAGGCCGTCTGCCGCGCGGACCAGCTGCCCCTCGAGCGCGGGGTGGCCGCGCTGGTGGACGGCGTCCAGATCGCCCTGGTGCGTACCGCGGACGGCACCGTGTACGCCGTCGGCCACCGCGACCCCTACAGCGGCGCCAACGTGATCGCCCGCGGGATCGTCGGATCGAGGATCGTCGATGATGCGGAGGTGCCGACCATCGCCTCCCCGATGTACAAGCAGGTCTTCGACCTGCGCGACGGGCGCTGCCTGGCCGAGCCCGAGGTGTCGCTCGGATCGTGGCCGGTGCGCGTCGTGCGCGGCGCGGTCGAGGTGCGCGTCGGCGCCCGGCCCACGAGGAGGAGCGATGCGTAGCCCCGGAAGCGTGGTGCTCGTCGGCGGCGGACCCGGCGACCCCGGCCTGCTCACCGTGCGGGGGCGCGACGAGCTCCTCACGGCGGACGTCGTGGTCGCCGACCGGCTCGGCCCGCGGGACCTGCTGCACGAGATCGGCGTCCGAGCCGAGATCGTCGACGTCGGCAAGCGCCCGTACCACCACCCGGTGCCGCAGGCCCGGATCAACCGGCTGCTGATCGACCGGGCGCGCGCCGGCCAGCGGGTCGTCCGGCTCAAGGGCGGCGACCCGTTCGTGTTCGGCCGCGGTGGCGAGGAGTACGCCGCCTGCCTCGCTGCCGGCGTCCCGGTCGAGGTCGTCCCGGGCGTGTCCAGCGCGATCGCGGCCCCCGCCGCGGCCGCCATCCCGGTCACCCACCGCGGCGTGTCCACCGGCGTGCTGGTGTTCTCCGGCCACGACGCGCTGCCGATCGCGACGATGGTCGACTGGCCGCACACCGTCGTCGTGCTCATGGGCATGGCGCGGCTGCGGGAGCTGTGCGCGGCGCTGCAAGCCGCCGGGATGCCGCCCGAGCGACCCGCGGCCGTGATCGAGCGGGCCTGGACCGACCGGCAACGCACCGTGCGCGCCGACGTCGGCGCCCTCGCGGACGCGGTCGAGCGGGCCGGAGTCGCCAACCCCGCCACGATCGTGATCGGGGACGTCGTGCACGCCGTCGCGCACGAGGCGCTGCCCGGCGCGGGCCTGCTGGAGCACGCGTGAGCGCGCCGGTGATCCCGCCCGACCAGCTGGTCGGCTGCCGCGTCCTCGTCACCGCGCAGCGCCGCGGCGCCGAGCTCGGGGCGGCCCTCGAGCGGCGCGGCGCGGCGGTCGACCACGCGCCGGTCCTGTCGGTGGTGCCGCACGTCAACGACCACGCGCTGCTGACCGCGACGCTCGACCTGATCGAGCACCGCCCGGACGTCGTGGTCGTGACCACCGGCATCGGCCTGCGCGGCTGGATCGAGGCCTCGGACGCGGCCGGCGTCGGCGAGCAGCTCCTCGAGGTGCTCGCCCGCGCCCGGCTGGTCGTCCGCGGGCCGAAGGCGCGCGGCGCCGTCCAGGCCGCGGGCCTGGTCGCCGACTGGGTGGCGGAGTCCGAGACCCACGAGGAGATCCGCGACCTGCTGCTGTCCGAAGGCGTGGCCGGCAAGCTGATCTCCGTCCAGCACCACGGCGCCGGCTCCGACGGGCTGGACGACGACCTGCGCGCCGCGGGCGCCGACGTCCGGCCGCTGGTCGTCTACCGGTGGGGGCCGCCGCCGGACACCGAGGCCGTCGAGCGCAGCGTGCGCCGCACCGCCGCCGGCGACTACGACGCGGTGGTGTTCACCTCCGCGCCCGGCACCCGCGAGTACCTCGCCGTCGCGCGCCGCATCGGCGTCCTCAAGGAGGTGCTGCGGGCCTTCGGCGCCGACGGCTCGGTCATCGCCGCCGCGGTCGGCAGCACTACGGCGGCACCGCTGCGCGAGCTCGGCGTGCAGGCGCTGGTGCCCGACCGGTTCCGCCTCGGCTCGTTGGTGCGCACGCTCGTGCGCGAGCTCGACGAGCGGCGCGGCCTGCAGGTGGCGACCGCGGGTGGCACGTTGCGGCTGCTCGGGTCGGCGGCCGTGCTGGACGGCGCGGTGCTCGCGCTGTCGCCGACCAGCCTCGCCGTGCTGCGCCG
>NZ_WBKP01000101.1 GCF_009602465.1 Cumulibacter manganitolerans
GACGAGGCCGTCGGGCTGCTGGCCGACGCCCCCGACGTCGCCACCGCCCGGCGCGCCCGCGTGCTCGCCGAGCAGGCCGACGCCCTGTGGCGCGGCCGATCCCCGCACGGGCAGCACCGGTGAGCGCGCGTCCGCCGGCGGCTCCGATCGACCGGCGCACCCTCCTGCAGTGGACGTCGCTGGTGCTGCTCGTGCTCACCGCGCTGATCTTCATGACGCGCGAGGTCCAGCAGCCCACCGTGACCTTCGCCGCGGTCGCCAAGGACACGCCGCCGAAGGCCGCGGCGGCGCAGCCGGCGCCCCCGTCGTACGACGCGATCGTCGCCGAGTACGGCGGCCAGCGGATCATCCGGCTGCCCGGCGCCGTCGCGCAGCTCGACGAGGCCGCGGTGACTCCGTGGCTGGACGCCGCCGGCGCGAGCCGCGTCGTCCTCGCCCCGCCGCGCGACCCCGACGACTCCCAGCGCATGGACGTGCCCGACGACGTCGTCCTGGTGACGGGGACCAGCGCCTCGCTGAGCCCGTACGACACGTTCTCGACCACCTTCGCCGAGGTCGGCCGCACCCTGGGCGCGGCCGACGTGACCAGCGACGTGATCACCCTGGCGGCCGCCGTGGCCGACCGGGACGACGACGTCCCGGAGGCGGCGCCGCTGCCCGTCCGCGCCCCGACCGCCGAGGAGACCGCGGCCGTGGTGGCGGACCTCGCCGACGACGGGCTGGCGTTCGTCGGCGGCGCCCCGGCCTTCGACCGTCCGGCCGGGAACGGCTTCGCTGCCCCGCCGCTCATCGTCGTGACGCCGTACGTAGCGCCGGGCACGCCGGCAGTCGACTACCGCGAGCCGGTCACCGCCGCCTACCCCGGGCGGACCGTCGTCCTGATGACGGGCCTGTGGATCCAGTACGCCGGCGCCGGCGTCGACGAGCTGGCACCGGCGATCACCGCGAGCTTCTACGGACAGCTCGAGGACCGGCTGCGCAAGTACGCGTACTCCCAGGAGAGCGTCCTGGCGGCGAACCTGGCCCGCGTCGAGCAGTTCCGCACCAGCGGCATGTTCGACCTGGACGCGCCGTACGTCGCGCCCGACCCGCTGCACCTCACGCTTCCCGTGCTGCCGTGGGTCTGCGGCGGGCTGGCCCTCGTGCTGCTAGGGGCGGCCGCCTGGCCGCGGCGCCCCCTCGGGACCACCCGGGTGAGCGCGGCCTCCGTGAGCCGGTACGCCGGGCTGAGCGAGCTGGCGGTCGAGATCAGCGCTCTGGTGCCGTCATCGGCGGACGGCGCGTTCACCCGGTCCGGCGCCGCCCTGCGCGCCGTCCGCGACGGCCTGGACGACGCGACGCTCACCGACGACGACCTCGGCGCGCTGCTGGAGCGCGCCGAGAGCGAGCTCGCCACGGTCGCGGCACGGCTGCAGCGTGCCGATCTCGAGCCGGCGCGGTACCTCGCTCGCCGTGACGAGGCGGTCACGCTCGATGCGTAGGCATCTGACGCGGTGGCTCGCGCGCGGCGAGGCGTGGCTGATGATCGCCTGCGTCGCCCTCGGAATCGTCGCGGTGTCCGGCGCCGGGGTGCTCGACGACGACATCCAGCGGGACATCCGCCTCAGCAACGTGTACGTCGCGCCCGGCGTGGACGTCGAAGAGGCCGCCGCCGAGCGGATCGTGGGCAACCGCAACCTCGTCGTCGTGTACCTCGACGGGGACCTCGGCGACCGCGGGTCCGGGGTCTGCGACTCGCTGTCCGGGATCGCCAAGGGCTCGTTCGTGGCGATCCTCGACGAGGACCTCGACATGTACGGGTGCTCGCTGCTGCCGGGCGCGGACGAGGAGAACCTCGGGAAGGCGTACGTCGCCGAGACCGTCATGCGGTTCGGCGTCGAGATGGTGGCCGAGGAGAAGATCCAGTCGGCCCGCGTCCTGGCGAGCAGCTACGACCGCGCGGTCGCCGCCGGGCTCGCGCCGCAGGAGGCCCGGGAGATCCGGGCGCCGTTCGCCCGCTACCTCGTCGCGGCGATCGCGCTCGGGACCGCGCTCGTCGGCTCGCTGGCCGTC
The DNA here is from genome assembly GCF_009602465.1 of Cumulibacter manganitolerans. NCBI lineage: Bacteria > Bacillati > Actinomycetota > Actinomycetes > Geodermatophilales > Geodermatophilaceae > Cumulibacter > Cumulibacter manganitolerans. Next base: position 2,053 of record NZ_WBKP01000101.1, read on the forward strand.
TACTGGCGAGGCCGCCGCCTCGGGCACGCGTTCGCCGACGCCACGCTCGCCGACGCGGGGCTGCGCGGCCGGCGGCTCCAGCGCGATGCGGCGCTCGCCTCGGTCGGCGTCCGCCTGCTCGAGGCCGACGACGTGATCCGCGCGATCGCGGCGAAGCCGCACGACGAGCGGACAGCCGGCGACCGGCGGCGGCTGGCCACGTTCGAGCGGCTGGCCTCGTCGTACTCGCGGCTGCACGAGCGCACCCAGCAGGAGGACGCGGAGCCGGCCGAGCTCGACGCGCAGCTCCACGAGATCGAGCGGCTGCGGGATCGGTTCGAGGCGATATGAGCCGGCGAACCACGGAGACCCGCAGCCCCCGGGCCGGCTGGCGGCTCGCGCCGTACGCCTTCTGGGCCGACGAGCGGACCGTCGTCGGCGGCGACCCGTTCCGCTCCGTGCGGCTGACCGAGCGCGGCGCGCACTTCGTGCGCGGCGTCCTGGACGGCTCGCGCGCCCCCGCGGCCGCGCCCGAACGGGCGGTGCTGGACCGGCTGCTGCGCGGCAATCTCCTGCAGCGACCCACGGCCGCACCCGGCCCGGGCGGTGACGTCACCCTGGTGATCCCGGCGCGTGCCGAGGCCTCCACCGTGCAGGCCGTGCTCGACTCCGCCCCAGGCATCCCAGCGATCGTCGTCGACGACGGGTCCGCCGTACCGCTCGCCGGGTCGCTCACTCATGCGGGCGGTCTGCGGGTGCTGCGCCACGAGCGCTCGGCAGGGCCGGCCGCCGCCCGCAACGCCGGGGCACGCGCGTGCGCGACCGGCTGGGTCGCCTTCGCGGACGCCGACCTCGTCGCCGCCCCAGGATGGATCGGCGAGCTCCTCGCGTACGCCGGAGACGCGGTGGCGATCGCCCCGCGGATCACCGGCACCGCGGGCACCGGCCTCGCTGCGCGCTTCGAGCACGCCGTCTGCGCCCTCGACCGCGGCGCGCAGCCGGGATTCGTGCACCCGTCGGGCGCGCTGTCGTACGTGCCGAGCGCCGCCCTGCTCGTCGACCGCGCGGCGTTTCTGGCGGCCGGGGGCTTCGACGAGTCGATGCGCGTCGGGGAGGACGTCGACTTGGTGTGGCGCGTCGCGGGCGAGGGCGTGTACTACGAGCCGTCGGTCGTCGTCGGGCATCGTCCCCGCCCGGCGCTGCGAAGCGCGGTACGCCGGCGGGCGGCGTACGGCGCGAGCGCCGCGGCGCTGGCCGCCCGCCATCCCGCGCTGATGCATCACGGATCGTTCCCGCTCGCCGCCGCGCTGCCGATGCTCCTGCTGCTGGCCGGTCACCCGGGTCTCGCCGCGTCCGCCTCCGCCGCGCACCTGGCGCTCGCGCCGCGCAGCATCAGCACATCGCGGGTGGTGAGCGCGTCGCCGCGGAACGTCGGCCCGGTCACCGGGCCGGTCGCGCGCACCCTCGCCGCCGTCAG
>NZ_WBKP01000102.1 GCF_009602465.1 Cumulibacter manganitolerans
CGTCAAGGTCGCCGACGACAACCCCTACCAGCTCGTGCACGCCAGCTTCCAGGTCTGGTGGGTCGTGCTGATCTACGAGCTCGGCCGGGCGCGCGCCTCCCGGCGGGTGGTCGTGCTGCTGTCGGACTGCCGGGCCACGGACGACGACGACCCGGCGCCCGCCGCGGCGCGCGTCGACGAGCTGCTCATCCTGACCCCCGACGACGACACCAGCGCGGCCGAGGAGCTGGCGGTGGCCGCGGGCGGCCGGTGGCGGCACCTGCCGGGTCCGTCGGCCGCGCCCGCGCTGATCAACGAGCTGCTCGCGTAGCAGGCGAGCAGCTCGGCCGGGGCCGCCCGACACGGCGGGTCCGGGGCGTCAGCCCTTGCCGCCGCCCTTGTCCTTGCCGTTGTCCTTGCCCTTGTCGTCCTTGGGCTTCGCCGGTGGCGGCGTGCCGGTGTCCGTGCCGGGCGCGGCCGTCGTCGGGGCGCTCGGCGTCGGTGTGGGCGTCGGCGAGGCGCTCGCGGACAGGTCGGCCTGCAACGCCGCCTCCGCGGCGCGGATCTCGGCGAGCTTGGCCGCGGGGAGCTTCCCGTCGTCGTGGGCGGCAGCGGCGTGGGCGTCGAGGGCGTCGAGGGCGTCCTGGGCCGTCGCGGTGTCGCCGGCGGCGACGGCCGAGGCGACGGCGGACACGTCGCTACGCAGCTGCGCGTGGACGTCGGGATCGATCGACGGGGACGTCGGCGCGCCGCTGGAGCAGGCGGCGACGGCCACGCCCACCAGGAGAGTCATCAGCGCGATCCGCGCGCGGCGCAGTCTCATCCGACGGCTTCTTCCAGCTGGCGCAGATGGGTACCGATCGGCCCTGGAACGGTCGGGTAGCTGGGCGGCGAGGTCGGGGAGGACGAGCCCGACGATCCGTCGCGGGCCGTGCTGAGAAGCACCACGGCCAGCACCACCGCGAGCACCGCAGCGGCGACGACGGCCGCCGGCAGCCAGCGCGGGCGGGACGAGAGCCTGGGCGTACGGCGCCGCCGAAGCTGCACCGTCCCGTCCGCGGCAGCCTCGTCGTGGCCCAGCACCTTGGTGGCCGAGGCGGGCTCGGCGACGTCCGCCGCGCCGGCCACGGCCGGAGCCGACGACCCGATGCCGGGGAGCCCCGTCAGGGCGACGGTGGGCGCGCCCGCGTCTGCGGGACGCACCGCGGCCACGGTGGGGACATCCGTCTCCGCGGGCCCGCCGGCGCCGGCGATCGAGGGCGGTCCGCCCTCTGCGCCGATCGCGGCGAGCGCCTGCGCGACCCGGTCCGCGGTCGGCCGGCCGCTGGGGTCGGCGTCCGTCATGGCGACCAGCAGCCGCGTCCAGTCGGCCCCGAGATCGCTGGGGACGGAGGGCTGGCGGGCGAGCCTGGCCAGGGCCGCCTCGACCCCGGCGCCGGGGAAGGCGACCTGCCCGGTGAGACATTCCAGCAGCACCAGGCCGAGGGAGTACACGTCGCTGGCCGCACCGGTCACCTTCCCGGTGGCCTGCTCGGGGCTCACGTAGTTGGCCGTCCCGATCGTCATGCCGACCGCGGTGAGGCGGGTGGCCTCCACCAGCCGTGCGATGCCGAAGTCGGTGAGCTTAGCCGTGTAGCTCCGCGGTCCGTGCGCCTCGTCGTCGAGGAGGATGTTGGCCGGCTTCACGTCACGGTGCACGACGCCCTGGGCGTGCACGTACGCGAGGGTGGCGGCCAGCTCCTCACCGAGGTGGGCGACCGTCTCGCGGGGCAACGCGCCGTCCGCCAGCCGGTGCCGCAGCGTGGGCCCGTGGATCAGCTCCATCACCAGGAACGGGGTGGCGGTGCCGGCGTCGCGCGCGAGCACCCCCGCGTCGAAGACGGTGACCAGGCCCGGATGGCGCAAGCCGGCCAGCAGGTGGATCTCCGCATCGATCCGCCGCCGCTCGTTCCCGTCGAGGCCGTCGGCGCGGAACAGCTTGACGGCCACCGGCCGGTGCAGCAGCTCGTCCGTGGCGGCGTACACCTCCGCCATGCCCCCGCGGCCCAGCAGGCCACCGAGGCGGTAGCGGCCGGCCAGCACCGTTTCCGCGCTGTCCGCTCGGGTGCTGGGGAGGGGCTCGTCGGGCATCAGGGGCTGTCCGTCTCAGTTCACTCGCGCGCGGCTCGTTCGGTGTTCATTCTGCGCCGTGCTCAGCGGCCGGCGGCCCCGAACGCGGCCCCCCGGACTCTACGCGAGCGTCCCGGCGGGCGCGTCGCTCACCGAGCCGTGCCCGTCACGGAGTCGAGCAGCGCGCGCAGCAGCCGCTCGCCCTCCTGCGCGGTCGCCCCCGCGGGATCGCCGAGGACGCCGTTGGGGCTCACCGCGCGTACGCCGCCGTCGCGCATCGCCGGCAGCAGCGCGCCGACCGGTGCGGTGTTCCCGGCCTCGGCCCGCTCCAGGCGCACCAGCTCGGGAGCCAGGTGCAGCATGAGCGAGGTCTCGGTACGGCCGGCGTGCGCGTCGGCGCCGGGGAAGTGGCAGTGCAGCACTTCCAGGGACCGTCCCTCGTACCCGCAGACCTGCTGCGCGGCGGCGATCGCGGGACCGTTGCCGCCGTGGCCGTTGACCAGCACGACCCGCTCGTAGTCGCGGTCGGCGTCGCGCACCACCTCGACCAGCACCCGGGACAGCACGTCGGTGCCGATCGACAGGGTGCCGGCGAAGCCGGCGTGCTCCCCGCTCGCGCCGATCGGTATCGCGGGCGCGACCGCGCAGGAGGCCCAGCGGGCCGCGACTCCCCGGGCCACGTGCTCGGCGATGACCGTGTCCGTGGACAGCGGCAGGTGCGCCCCGTGCTGCTCCAGCGACCCCAACGGGACCAGGAGGGTGCGTCGCCGGCCGCGGGCCACGTCGGCGGACGTCGTCGTCGGGAGGTCGATCATCACCGTCGCCCGGACGTCACCGGACGGCGTGCGGGTCCGCCGAGGCGGAACCGCGGCAGCAGCAGCCCGGGTCGCCGGGCCAGCCAGGCCGAGCGCCACACGCCCGCGGCGTACGCCGCATCGTCGACGAGCTGCCAGCACACCCCTTGGAGGGCACCGCCTGGGGCGTCCCGCACTCGCTGGTCGAGCACCGCGCCGGCGAGCGTGGCCGCGAGGGCGCGGGCGCGGAAGCGACGGCTGCGGGCCGCGACGACGAGGGTCACCGGGCCGAGCGGGCGGCTCAGCACCCGCGAGAGCGCCAGGGCGGTACGCGCCTGGCCCACGGCCGCGGCACGGGCGGCCGCCGCGGGAGGCAGCTGGCACATGCTGCGCGGCGCGAGCGCCAGGTGCGCGTTTGGACGACCATCGGCATAACCATCAGCGTGCTCACCGATCGCGCGTTCCGATCCACGACGCGAGCGGCCTAGACA
>NZ_WBKP01000103.1 GCF_009602465.1 Cumulibacter manganitolerans
CGCCGTCCGCCGGCGCACGACGACCGCCCAGCGCCTCCGGACGACCGCCCGCCCGCTCAGGACTGGCTGTCCACGCCGGCACCCTCCGTCCGCCCGACCGAGGCGCTGCCGGACTTCCGCGCCGCCGGGCTCCGCCCGCCACCCCCACCGACCCCGAGAGATCGTTCCGAGTGAGCTCACCCATCCCCGGCACGCGCCGTCGCGGCGCGCGCCCGGTCATCGTCGCCGCCGTCCTCGCCCTCAGCGCCCTGCTCGCGGCCTGCTCGGGAGCCGACCCCAAGCCGCAGATCAGCATCGCCGCCGGCGAGGCCAAGACCACCGTCGAGCCGACGCTGTACTGCGTCGGAGGCCACGCCGAGCTCGCCGGCGACAAGGCGTCGACCGCGGCCCTGGAGGTCAAGCCGGACACGAAGGTCACCGTCGAGGTCCCCAAGGAGGTCGCGGACGCCGGCTGGACGATCCAGATCTGGTCGGTCAGCGACTCCGGGGAGGGACCGGTGCCGTATCAGCAGATCGGCAACGTGCCGGTCGGCACGAAACGCAGCTTCGACGGCTTCACCACCTCGGACGCCGTCCCGAGCCGGTACTTCGTCATCGTGGCGCTGCCGGAGGACGCCAAGTGCGACGCGAAGGGCTCGGCGGGCATCTGGACGGTGCTGGTGTCGCGGGTCTCCTGACCCTCGCGGGCGAGGCGGCTCAGGCGTCGAGGTCGTCGGCGACGGCGCGCAGCACCGTCGCGACCTTCTTGCCGTGCGAGCGGTCGGGGTAGCGGCCGCGGCGCAGCTGGTTGGAGACGTCGTCGAGCAGCTTGATGAGGTCCTCGACGATCGGGGTGAGCTCCTCGGGCTTGCGGCGGGTGGCGGCGACGACGGAGGGGGCCGGGTCGAGCACCCGCAGCGACAGCGCCTGCGGGCCGCGGCGTCCGTCGGCGATGCCGAACTCGACGCGCTGGCCCTTCTTGAGCTCGCCGACACCGGTCGGCAGGGCTGACTTGGGCACGAAGACGTCGTCCCCGCTCTCCTGCGACACGAAGCCGAAACCCTTCTCGGCGTCGTACCACTTCACACGTCCGCTTGGCACAAGTCCCTCACTTCATCGATGGCGCGACCGCGCCGGATCTGCTCAGCCAAGCCTAGTCGGGCTCAGCCGTAGGTGGCGGCCAGCCAGCCCGGCAGCTGGTCGAGGCCGGTGAGCAGGACGTCGGCCCCCGCGGCCCGCAGCGCCTCCGGTCCGATGCCGCCGGTCGGGACACCGACCGCGACGGCCCCGGCCGCCTTGGCCGAGCGCATGTCCCCCTCGTGGTCACCGACGTAGACGTCGGCGCCCTCCTCGCGCAGCGCCTCCGTCTTGCCCGACTCCCACCGGTCGCCGATCAGCCGGTCGTACGGCAGGTCGAGGTGCTGCAGGTGCAGCAGCGCGTTGGGCTCGTGCTTGCCGGTGAGCACCACGATCCGGCCGCCGAGCTCCCGCACGGCGGCGAGCGCCGCCCGGGCGCCGGGCAGCACGACGGTGGGCTCCACGGCGACGCTCGGGTACAGCGCCCGGAAGCGGGCGATGGCGGGCTCGAGCTGCTCGGGGGCCAGATACGGCGAGAGCATGTGCGACAGCGGGGGCCCGAGCACCTCGACGTGCCGCTCGACGTCGATGCCGTACGCCGACTCGGCGTTCAGCCGGTGCAGGATCGCCGCGATCCCCGGGCGCGAGTCGACCAGGGTCATGTCCAGGTCGAACCCGACGACCAGGCCGCCGGTCACCTCAGCGGGCAGGCCGCGCGGTCGGGTGCTCGTACCGCAGCGCGGCGATCGGCAGCGGGAAGCGGATGTCCTCCCCGAACGGCGACAGCGCGCCGGTCACCGACGACACGAGCTCGGTGACGGCGTGCTCGCCCGGCCCGGCCGGCCACGTCGGGTGGATGGTCTCCAGCTCACGGTGCTGCTTGCGAACGACCTCGGTGGCCATGGGCCTCTCCTCCTGCTGGCGCGGCGGCGACCCGCCGCCGCGATCCGGTGCTGCTGCCCAGCCTACCGGTGCTCGCCGCGCGCCGACCCCACGGCGTACTACCGTGATACGGATGACCAGTCGCCCGCCCCGCACGCTCGCGGACTGGCTGGCCCGCCAGGACGACGCCTTCCTCGCCCGCCTCGTCCGGGGTCGCCCGGACGTCGCGTTCCCGCCGCCGCAGGACCTCTCGGCGCTCGCCTCGCGCCTGTCGGTTCGCATCTCGGTCAGCCGCGCCCTCGACGACCTCGACGCGTGGGACCTGCAGGTCCTCGACGGGCTGCTGCTGGCGACCGGCCCGGCCGGCGTCGACGACGTGCTGGGCATGCTCGTCGGCGCGGGCCGCGACGACGTGCAGCAGGCCGTCGACCGGCTGCGCGCCCTCGCCCTGGTGTGGGGCGCGGACGACGCGCTCAACGTCACCTCGGCGGTGCGGGAGGCGGCGAGCAGGTTCGTCGGTGGCCTCGGGCGACCGGCCGCCGAGCTGCTGATCGCCTACCCGAGCGACGACATCCGCACGGTGATGCGCCATCTGGGCCTGCCGTACGCCTCCCAGCCGGGCGCCACGGCGCTGGTCTGCGAGCGGCTGCGCAACCCCGACGCCGTGCGCGCGCTCATCGACGCGGCGCCGGACGGCGCCGCCGCGGTGCTCGAGCGGCTCAGCGGGGCGATCCCCACCGGTGAGCTGGCGAACGCCGACCGGCTGCCCGACGTCGCCGACTCGTCCACGCCGCCGGTCCGGTGGCTGCTGGCGCACGGGCTACTGGCGTACGTCGGACCGAGCCACCTGGAGCTGCCCCGCGAGGTCGGCATGGTGCTGCGCGGCGCCGCGACGCTGGGCGCGGCGCGGCTCGCGCCGCCGCCGCCCGAGACGGCCACGCTGACCCAGCAGGACGCCGACGGCGCCGGCGCCACCAACCTGCAGGAGGCGACCCGGCTCGCGGCCGAGCTGCTGCGCCACATCGGCGCCGACGAGCCCCGGGTGCTGCGCAGCGGCGGCATGGGCACCCGCGAGGTGAAGCGGCTGGCCAAGCAGCTGGGCGTGGACCTCCCCACCACCCACCTGCTGCTGCACGTGACCGCCGCCGCCGGGCTGCTGGCGCACACCTCGGCGTACGAACCGGTGTGGCTGCCGACGCCGCGCTACGACGACTGGCTCGACGAGCCGGTCGAGCGGCAGTGGGCCGGCCTCGCGGAGGCCTGGCTGGCGATGCCGGCGCTGGCCTGGCTGGCCGACGGCCCGGACGCCGCGCACGTGCTCTCCGACGGCACCCACCGGGTCGGCGCCGCGGCCATGCGCAGCCGCGTGCTGCAGACGGCCCGCGACCTGGGCGCCGGGCGGGT
>NZ_WBKP01000104.1 GCF_009602465.1 Cumulibacter manganitolerans
GGGCCTCCGCAGCCGGCCGCGGCGCGCGGCCGACCCGCGGTGGTCGCCCCGGCCGGATCGGCGGCGGCCGCTCACCGCTGAACCCGGGCTTTCCCCGGTGGGCGGTGTACACCGCCGTCGCGCTCGTCGTCGCGGTGCTCGCCTCGTGGGCGTTGTTCTCGTCGTCGTTCTTCGGCGTCCGCGACGTCCAGGTGACCGGGGCGTCCGTCATCTCGGTCGCGAAGGTGCGGGAGGCGGTCGGCCTCGGGCCGGACGACTCGCTCGTGTCGGTGAGCACCTCCTCGGTGCGCAAGCGCGTCGAGCAGCTCCCGCCGGTCGCCAGGGCGAGCGTCAGCCGGTCGTGGCCCGGCACCCTGGTCGTGCGGGTGACCGAGCGCACGCCGATCGCGACGGTGCCGGTCGACGGCGAGCCGTGGCTGCTCGACGCCGACGGGGTGCCGTACGCCCGCGCGAGCCGGATCGGCGACGACGCGGCGAAGCTGCTGCCGCTGGAGGTCGAGCACGCCTCGGCCGGGGACCACGCCACTCGCGAGGCGGCGCACGTCATCGCCGGCCTCGACGCCAAGACGCGGGCGCTGGTCGGCAAGGTGACCGCGAAGTCCGCCGCGCAGGTCACCCTGGTGCTGACCGACGGCCGCGAGGTGATCTGGGGAGACGCGTCGAGGATGAACGACAAGCTCACCATGCTGCCGGCGGTGCTCGAGCACAGCGGATCGGTGTACGACATCTCCAGCCCCACGGCGATCGTCATCAAGTAGATGGACTTCCAGCAGGTCGTGCGCCGGCGCCGCATGGTGCGTGCCTACCGGCCCGAGCGCCGCGTGCCGCCCGAGGCCCGCGACCGGCTGCTGCGCAACGCCCTGCGCGCGCCGAGCGCCGGGTTCAGCCAGGGAGCCGCCTACGTCGTCCTGGAGGACGACGCGGACCGCGAGCGGTTCTGGGCCGCGACGTCCGGCAGCCGGCCGGCCGACGGCTGGCTCGCCCGGATGCGCCAGGCGCCGCTGCTGATCACCTGCTGGTGCAGCGAGCAGGCGTACCGGGAGCGCTACGCCGAGCGCGACAAGGCGGCGGCGGGGTCGTTCAGCGCGCCGTTCTGGTACGTCGACGGCGGCATGGGCGTCCTGCTGATCCTGCAGACGGCGGTCGACGAGGGGCTGGGCGCGTGCTTCTTCGGGGTGCCGCCGGACCGGGTCGCCGCCGTGCGCACCGCGCTCGGCGTCCCGCCCGGCTGGCAGCCCGTCGGCGTCGTGTCAGTCGGCCACCCGGATCCCGGGCGCGATCCCCGGTCGCCCTCGGTGGGACGCGGTCGGCGCCCCGCGCACGAGGTGATACACATGGGGCAGTGGGGGAGCTAGACCGAGCTTCCTGCCCGACCCGAGGAGACCCATGGCCCTGCACTCCGACCCCCAGATCGCGACCCGCGCGCTGATTCCGGACGTCGAGGACTTCCCTGCCGACATCCAGGAGAAGATCGCCGAGGTCACCGAGAAGTCCGGCTTCACGCCCAACGTGTTCCGGGCGATCGCCGCCCGGCCGGAGGAGTGGCGGGCGTTCATGATGATGCACGACTCGCTGATGGACCGGCAGACGCCGGGGCTGAGCAAGGCCGACCGCGAGATGATCGTCGTGGCGACCAGCGCCCAGAACGACTGCCTGTACTGCGTGATCGCGCACGGCGCGATCGCGCGGATCCGCTCGAAGAACCCGCGGATCGCCGACCAGCTCGCCATCGACTGGCGCAAGGCCGAGCTCGACGAGCGGATGCAGGTGGTCATCGACGTCGCGGTCAAGCTGGCCGTGCGGCCCGCGGAGGTGACCGACGCCGACCAGCAGAGGCTGCGCGACGCCGGGCTGAGCGACGAGGACGTCGCCGACGTCGGCGCGATCGTGTCGTTCTTCGCCATGAGCAACCGGCTGGCGCACTGGGGCGGCCTGCAGCCGAACCACGAGTTCTACGCGATGGGCCGCGAGCCGCGCGCGAAGGCCTGAGGCCGCGATCCGACCTGCGGGGCAGTGGGGCACGCTATCGGCCGACGAGCGTTCCCCGCAGCCCCGCAGATCTATTTTGCGGGCGTGTCGCCCGCGTGTCTCCCACGATCCACCGCCCGGCTCACCTACCTTTCTAGACAGCGGCAGGTTGACATAACTATAAACCTCTACTAAAGGTTTACGGTTCGTTCCTGGGGAAGGGGACGTCGATCCGGCGCGTACAGGCCAAGAATCCGCACATCGCAACGCAAGGAAGGAAGGTCGCGATGACCTCCCCTAACTACCTCGCCGTAATCAAGGTCGTCGGTGTCGGCGGCGGCGGCGTCAACGCCGTCAACCGAATGATCGAGGTCGGCCTCAAGGGGGTCGAGTTCATCGCGATCAACACCGATGCTCAGGCCCTGCTGATGTCCGACGCCGACGTCAAGCTGGACGTCGGCCGAGAGGCCACCAAGGGCCTCGGCGCCGGCGCCAACCCCGAGGTGGGCCGCACCGCCGCCGAGGACCACCGCGAGGAGATCGAGGAGGTCCTCAAGGGCTCCGACATGGTCTTCGTGACCGCCGGCGAGGGCGGCGGCACCGGCACCGGCGGCGCGCCGGTCGTCGCGAGCATCGCCCGCAAGCTCGGCGCGCTCACCATCGGCGTCGTCACCCGGCCGTTCACCTTCGAGGGCAAGCGCCGCTCGACGCAGGCCGAGGCCGGCATCCAGGAGCTGCGCAACGAGTGCGACACGCTCATCGTCATCCCCAACGAGCGGCTGCTGCAGCTCGGCGACCGCAACATCTCGATGATGGACGCCTTCCGGCTCGCCGACCAGGTGCTGCTGCAGGGCGTGCAGGGCATCACCGACCTGATCACGACCCCCGGCCTGATCAACCTCGACTTCGCCGACGTCAAGTCGGTCATGTCCGGCGCCGGCTCGGCCCTGATGGGCATCGGCTCGGCGCGCGGCGAGAACCGCGCGGTGACCGCCGCCCAGCAGGCGATCGCCAGCCCGCTGCTCGAGGCGTCGATGGACGGCGCCCAGGGCGTCATCCTGTCGATGTGCGGCGGCAGCGACCTGGGCCTGTTCGAGGTCAACGAGGCGGCCACCATCATCTCCGACGCCGCGCACCCGGACGCCAACATCATCTTCGGCGCCGTCATCGACGACGCCCTCGGCGACGAGGTGCGGATCACCGTGATCGCCGCCGGCTTCGAGGAGGAGCCGACGTCCATCGCCAAGCCCGCGGCCCCCGGCCGCGCCAACGCGATCGGCCGCCAGGACGCGCCCGCAGCCGGGGGCGGCCTGCCGTCGTCGGCGGCGGCCTCCCGGCAGAGCGTCC
>NZ_WBKP01000105.1 GCF_009602465.1 Cumulibacter manganitolerans
TGGCGTGCGTGCGGTGCGCGACCCCGGCGCGCTGCGCGCCCTGCCCGGGGCCGCTGTCGCTGCGCAGCGCCCGCGACGAGCTCGCCACGTGCCGCTGGTGCGGCAAGGTCGCCGTGGGCTGGCGCTGCCCGGTGTGCGAGGCGACCCGGTTCCGGGCCGCGGTGATCGGCGCCGCCCGCACCGCCGAGGAGATCGGCCGCATGGTGCCGGGCACCCCCGTGGTGCAGTCCGCGGGCGAGCACGTCGTGCCGGTCGTCGAGCCCGGCGCCCGACTAGTGATCGCCACGCCCGGCGCCGAGCCGATCGTCGCCGGCGGGTACGGGGCGGTGCTGCTGCTCGACGGCTGGGCGCTGCTGACCCGCTCCGAGCTGCTGGCCGGCGAGGAGACGCTGCGCCGCTGGCTGAACGCCGCGGCCCTGGCGCGGCCGGCGGACGCCGGCGGCCGGGTGGTGGTGATGGCGCCCGCCGCCGTCCCGGTCGTGCAGGCCCTGGTGCGGTTCGACGGCCCGTGGTTCGCCGAGCGGGAGCTCGCCGACCGCCGCGAGCTGCGGTTCCCGCCCACCGCCCGCATGGCCGCCCTCGTCGGCGACGCGGCCGCGATCGGCGCGGCGGCGAAGCTGCCGGCCCTGCCGGCCTCGACCGAGGTGCTCGGCCCGGTGACGGACTTCGCCGACCCCACCGCCGAACGGCTGCTGCTGCGCGTCCCGACGGCGGACGGCGACCGGCTGGCACGCGCGCTGCACGAGCTGCGCAGCGCCCGGAGCCTGCACAAGGCCACCGATCGGCTGCACGTCAAGCTCGACCCGCAGCGGCTGCTCTAGAATGCTCGGGTGTCTGTAACCCCCATTCGCCTGTTCGGCGACCCCGTGCTCCGTACCCAGTGTGAACCGGTGACCGCATTCGACCGCGAGCTCGCCAGGCTCGTCGACGACCTCACCGACACCATGCTCGCCGCCGGGGGTGCCGGCCTGGCCGCGCCGCAGATCGGCGTGGGCGCGCGGGTGTTCACCTACCACGTCGACGACGTGATCGGGCACCTGGTGAACCCGGTGGTCGAGGAGGTCTCCGAGGAGGAGCAGACCGACGACGAGGGCTGCCTGTCCATCCCGGGGCTGAAGTTCCCCTGTGCGCGGCCGCTGCGGGCGCGCGCCACCGGGTTCGACGTCCACGGTGAGCCGGTCGTGATCGACGGTGAGCGGCTGCTGGCGCGCGCCGTGCTGCACGAGATCGACCACCTGGACGGCGTGCTGTTCGTCGACCGCCTGGACACCGCCACCCGCAAGGCGGCGATGCGCGCCATCCGCGAGGCCGAGTGGGCCGGCGCGCCGGTACCCCGGATCAAGGTGAGCCCGCACCCGTCCCCGTTCGGCATCTGACGTGCGCATCCTGTTCGCCGGTACACCGCGCGCGGCCGTGCCCTCCCTCGAGGCCCTGCACGGGTCGCCCCACGAGGTGGTCGCGGTGCTCACCCGCCCCGACACCCGCGCGGGACGCGGCCGCGGGCAGCACCGCAGCGAGGTCGGCCTGCGCGCCGACGAGCTCGGCATCCCGCTGCTGCAGCCCCGATCGCTGCGCGAGCCGGAGGCCGTGCAGCAGATCGCCGCGTGTGGGGCAGAGCTGGCCGTGATCGTCGCGTACGGCGGTCTCGTGCCGCCGGAGGCGCTCGCCGTCCCGCCGCACGGGTGGGTCAACCTGCACTTCTCGCTGCTGCCGCGATGGCGCGGCGCCGCGCCCGTCCAGCACGCCATCGCCGCCGGTGACGAGGAGATCGGAGCGTGCACCTTCCGGCTCGAGGAGGGCCTCGACACCGGACCCGTCTATCGAGAGCTGTCGATACCCATGCCGCCCCGCGCGACGTCCGGCGAGCTGCTGCAGACGCTGGCGCTCGACGGCGCGGCGCTGCTGCGCAGCACCGTCGACGACATCGCCGCCGGAACCGCACAGGCGGTCCCGCAGCCCGACGAGGGCGTCACCCTGGCGCCCAAGCTGTCGGTGGCCGACGCCCAGGTGCACTTCGCGCAGGACGCGATGGTCGTCGACCGGATGGTCCGCGCGGCGACGCCGGCACCGGGGGCGTGGTTCACCCTCGGGGGCGTCCGGCTCAAGCTCGGCCCCGTCGAGCCGCTGAACGAGAACCTGCCGGCCGGCGAGCTGGTGGTGACCAAGCACGACGTCGTGATCGGCTGCGCGACCGGAGCGGTACGGCTGGGACAGGTGCAGCCGCAGGGCAAGCGGCCCATGGCGGCGGCCGACTACGCGCGCGGCGCCCGCCTGAGCAGCGGCATGCTGGTCGACGAGGCGTCGCTGTGAGCGGTCAGCCGCGCCGTGGCCAGGATGGCCGGCCGCCCCGCGGCCCGCAGCGCCGGGCACCCGACGGCGGCAGCGGTCCGCAAGGGGGGTCCCGGCCCCGCGGACGACGCCTCGCGGTGGGTGCGCTGCCGCGGCGCGTCGCCTACGACGTGCTGCGCGCGGTCACCGGGCGCGACGCGTACGCCAACCTCGTGCTCCCCGAGCGGATCGCGCAGGCCGGCCTCGACGAGCGGGACGCCGCGCTCGCCACCGAGCTCGCCTACGGCACGCTGCGCGCGGCCGGGCTGCTCGACGCGATCATCGACGTGGTCTCCAGCCGGCCCGTCGAGGAGCTGGACGACGACGTGCGCGACGCCGTCCGGCTGGGCGCCTACCAGCTGCTGCGCACCCGGATCGCGCCGCACGCCGCCGTGTCCGCGACCGTCGGCGCGACCTACGGGGTGCTGTCCCAGGGGCAGGCCGGGTTCGTCAACGCGCTGCTGCGCAAGATCGGCTACCGGTCGGAGGCCGAGTGGATCGAGCGCGTGGCACCGCCGCGGGACGCCGACCCCGTCGGATACCTCGCGACCGCGTACGCGCACCCCAGGTGGATCGCCGGGGCGTTCCACGACGCGCTCGGCGGCGACACCGACGAGCTGGCCGCCGCGCTCGCCGCCGACGACGCCCGTCCGGTGGTGCACCTCGCGGCCCGTCCCGGCCGGGTCGGCGCCGAGGAGCTCGCGGAGGCCGCGGGGGGCACACGTGGTCGCTACTCGCCGTACGCGGTCTATCTCGAGCACGGCGACCCCGGCGACGTCCCGCAGGTGCGCTCCGGCTCGGCGGCGGTACAGGACGAGGGCAGCCAATTGGCCGCCCTCGCGCTGGCCACCGCGCCGCTCGAGGGACGCGACGAGCGCTGGGTCGACCTGTGCGCCGGTCCCGGCGGCAAGGCGGGGCTGCTCGCGGC
>NZ_WBKP01000106.1 GCF_009602465.1 Cumulibacter manganitolerans
GTCGGCGGCAACCACGCCTTCGGCTTCAGCTACACCCCGGCGACGTCCGGCAAGCACGACATCTGCGTCCTCGGCCAGAACACCGGCTTCGGCGAGAACGCCTGGGTCGACTGCGACACCGTCACCGTAGGTACCGTGCAGAACGATCCGGTGGGCGAGCTCGTGGTCAATGTCGCCGACTACGACGCCAACGGGAAGAACGACGCCTTCGTCGAGGCGCACGCCTACGACCCGAACGATCCCAGCCAGTCGCTGAAGATCGCGCTCCTCGTCGACGGCCAGCCGGTCAACGGCGGGATCGCCGAGGCGGACAGCCACGACTGGAACCCGGCAGGCATCACCGGCGACCACGCCTACTACACGTGGCTCGGCGAGGCGGGCTACGAGCTGACCTCGGGCCCCCACGAGGTGTGCATGCTCGCCTACAACATCGGCGCGGGCAGCGACAAGCTGATCCAGTGCGTGAACATCACCCTCTAGCGAGCAGCGGCCTCTAGCGAGGTAGCCGGCCCGCACCCCTGAGCGCCGCGTTCTGCGGGGCAGCCAGTGACGGTATCCACCGGATATCGTCACCGGCTGCCCCGCAGATCTGCTTTCCCGACCAAGCCGCACGCCTCGACGGCCCGTCTGACCTGCGCATTCGGCGCTGCCCATGAGCGCCTGAAGGAACGTAACGCTCTCATAACATACCTTTACCCCATAGGGCGGTCGACCAATACTGAACCTGCCCGGCGATCGCGATGTGCATTCGGCGGCCGAACCGCTCACCGCCGTGCCACCTCCGAGGATCTCGCCTCATGTCGCAAACGCTTCGTCGCCCCGTGCCCCCGGCCGCCGCAGTCGCAATCGCAATCGCAATCGCAATCCTGCTCTGCCTAGTCACGCCCGCGAGCGCGGCGCCCGGCGGTGCGGCTTCCGGGATGCCTTCGACGGCGCCCAGCACCGCGCCGCAGCCGGATGGGACGCCGTCGGTCGACGCTTCGCAGTCCAGTACCACGCCAGAGTCGACGGGCGCCTCGCCGCTGCCGACCGAGGAGCCAGCCGCGACGTCCGCTGAGGACGCCGACGCGACTGACACATCCGCGACCGACGTCCCCGTACCGGCGAGCGCGCCCGCGCCGGTGACTGAAACCGCCGCTCCGAACGCCGTTGCCACTGGGCTTGCCGTTTCAGCCGCGGCCGCGCCTACCACGTTCGCGTGGACGGGCGAGTGGGGCGACGGCAGCGTCGAATACACGTTCAGCGTCGTCAACGACACCGGCGCGGAGCTGAGCTCGGTGGCACTCGCCTTCACTTGGCACTTCGCCGCCGACCTGCGCATCCGGAGCGTCACCAGCAGCGTGGACGACGGCGTCCAGCCGCCATCGAATCCAACGACCCACACCGTCGGAGGATGGGAAACCCGCTTCTCCACGGAGACGGCCGGCTCGGTCGCTGCTGGAGCGACCGTGACGTGGCAACTGCGCGTCGACTACCAGGTGGATGCGGTTGCCCCCGTCAAGAATCCGACCGCCGCACTCGCCGCGACGTTCACCGGTTCCTCCGGACCCCACGTCGGCACCGCTGAGGTGGTGGCCGACGGTCCCATCCTGCATGATCCGTACGGCGTCATCGTGGGCACCTACCCGAGCGACAACCACGACGACCTGGCTTGGGTTACCGGCACGGCCTACGACCCGGACACGTTCTGGACGGGAGCGCCGAACGTGACGGTCGCTATCTTCGTCGACGGCAACTGGGGCGGCGCGGTGACCTCCAGCCGCATGGGCTCCGATTATCTGCAGTTCAACGCGCGCCTCGACATCCCGGGCCCCGGCATGCACGAGTTCTGCATATACGTCTTCAACGTCGGGCAGGGCACAGATCGGCTGGCACATTGCAGACACATTCAGGTGGGCCCCTTCGACCCGCAGGGCAAGAACCTCGTCGTCGCGCCGGTCCGAGGGGACTCGGAGATCTCGGTCACCGGCCACCTCTCGGATCAAAGCCTGCGGTACTCGCCGCCGATCGGCGCGTGGATCTTCGACAACGGTGTGCTCGTCGGCGGGACGATAGCCAACAAGTACGTCTCCGGCGGCAACCTCGAGTACATCTATCAGCCGAGCAAGCTCGGCAAGCACGAGGTCTGCGTCTACGCGCTCAACGTCGGATCGGGGTCGAACCAGTGGCTGACCTGCCAGACGGTGAACATCACCGGCGCCCCGACCGATCACGATCCGCAGGGCGACATCAGCGCCGGCAAGGCCGGCCCCGGCAAGGCCGTCGTGAACGCGTGGACCTTCGACGCTGATGCGCTCACGACGTCGCTGAACGCCGTGCTCTTCGTCGACGGGCAGATCCAAGGCCTGTACAAGGCCGGCGGGCCGTCGCCGTACCTCTGGCCGTATGGCGTCCCCGGTAACCACTCCTTCGGCACCTACGTGCCGACCGGCCCGGGCACGCACCAGATCTGCCTGTATGCCCAGAACGCCGAAGGCACCCCCGGCTACGCCAAGCTCCTCAAGTGCGTGAGCGTCACCGTCTGAGCGACGACGCGCCCGCGACGCATCCGCAGTCTCGGTCAGTCCCCCCTCGCAGTTCCGTAGAGCACCACAGAGAGAAATCAGAGGAAAGCCATGTCCACAGTGCGCGCCCGGCTACGCCGCGCCGTCACGATCAGTGCGGTAGGCCTGCTTGCCGCCGGAACCATCAGCTCGGCGGCGTACGCCGAGACGACGACCCCCTCCGACGGTACGTCCGCGTCGGCTCCGAGCGAGCCCACGCAGGCCTCTGAGCCGAGCCCGGCGCCGTCGGACAGCTCAGCGACGAGCGAGGCGCCCACGCCGAGCGACGCTCCGTCCCCCAGCGCCGCACCGACCGAGACCTCTCCGAGCAAGGCAGCGCCGGCGCCGTCCTCCCCGCCGACCTCCACCGCCCCGAGCACGTCTGCCGCGCCGACCAGCGAACCGGCGAAGACGGCCGCCACCGGCAACAACCCCGAGGGCTACCTCGGTGCGTGGAGCGCCGGCGACGGCATCATCTACTTCACCGGCTAC
>NZ_WBKP01000107.1 GCF_009602465.1 Cumulibacter manganitolerans
GCTGCCCGAGCAACTGCGCAAGACCCTGACGTGGGACCGCGGTAAGGAGCTCTCGAATCACGCCCTGTTCGCGTTGGAGTCCGGGACACGGGTGTTCTTCGCCGACCCCCACTCGCCATGGCAGCGCCCGAGCAACGAGAACACCGACGGTCTCCTGCGGCAGTACTTCCCGAAGGGCACGGACTTGTCGCGCTGGTCTGCCGAAGACGTCGAAGCCGTCGCGCACGCGCTCAACAATCGGCCCCGAAAAGTCCTCGGCTGGAAGACACCCGCAGAGGTCTTCGATGAGCAACTACGCTCTCTTCAACAGGACGGTGTTGCATCGACCGGTTGAACCCGCCCAATACACGTCGTTCGCCTTCACCAGCAAGCTGATCGAGGCCGGCGTGGACGCCTCGATCGGGTCCGTCGGCGACGCCTACGACAACGCCCTGGCCGAGTCGCAGATCGGCCTCTACAAGACCGAGCTGATCCGCCCCGACGGGCCCTGGCGCAGCGTCGAGCGCGTCGAGCTCGCCACCGTGAACTGGGTCGAATGGTTCAACACCGAGCGCACCCACGAGTCGATCGACGACCTGACACCGGTCCAAGCCGAGCAAGCCCACTACGCTGCACGAAACCGTCTCATCCCGACCGGGTAAAGACACCGAACGAAGTGTCCGGACATCCCGGGGCGGTTCACGCCGAGGTCGGCAGGTTCGTGGTTTGCGCGGTGGCGCACGCAGTGCGGCAGCACACCTGTGGCCGAGGGAGTGCGTCCACGTCAAAGGTGTGGGTCACGATGTCTCTACGGTGGGAGAGCGAAGCTAGAGGCCAAGCGAGGAGATTTCTATGCCCAGTGCCACGTCCCGGCGCCTGACCGTTTCCGCCTTCGTCGCCCCGTTGATCGCCGCGGCGCTCGTGGGGTGTGGCGGACATGCCGACGGACAGGTCGACGGCACCCCGAAGGAAGCGACCGAGAAGGCCGCTCAAGCAGCCGGGGTGGTGAAGGCTCAACGGATCGAGATCGCGTTCGACCGGCCCGCAAGCGCGCAGCTTCGGCAGGTGCGGATCATGGCCGCCAAGGGCGACAAGACGCGGTTCTGGACCGAGGAAGGGCCGTATGAGAGCGGCCCGCAGGCCCAGCGTCTGGCCCTCGGCGAATTCGAGGTGAGCGCGGTGCCCTGGAAGCTCGTCGATCAGGCGGCCGGTCAGGTGACGTGCTCGCAGAAGGGCGGCTCGGTCGCTCCCGAGGTGCACATCATCGCCGCGCCGAGCGGGAAGATCATGGTCCGCGCCGTGTGTGGTGAGCGCTCTGGGCCTGAATGGCTGGACGGCAAGAAGGTCCCCGAGCTGCAAGGCTCGGTCTACGACGAAGCAGCCCTGACCCAGTTCCTGTCCGAGGCGGCCGAGATCTACGGTGCCGATGCGAAAGTCCACAACCTGCAGCTGATCGAGAAGTCCGAGGTCTCCCCGCAGCTGTCACACTCGCTGGTGGCCGAGCTCAGCAGCACGACCGCGTTCGGCGACTGCACCGGCAGCCTGTATCGCTCGATGAGCGCTTCGGCTGCCGCGTCGGGGCCTGAGCCCGGGCTCGCGGTGTTCGGTGGCGACTGCGGGTCCGCCGCAGCCGCCGGCGGTCAGTTCGCGTGGGGTGATGTTCCGGCCGCCAAGCTCGCGGCCGCGGTCGCGAAGGCGTGCGCCATCGCGACGGCCGGAGGCGGTGAGTGCGGCACGGTCGACGTCGAGGTGGGCAATGACGGAGCGACCCCCTGGATCACCGCCCTGAACGAGGCGAGCAACACGATGGGCCAGGTGGACATCAACGGCACGCCACCGGCGACCGGTTAACGTCCGCGCCCACGAACCTCCAATGAGGACGCTGGCCACCCATCCCCTAGTGATCTCACCTGTGATTCGGGGTGTTACGTGGAGTGGTGTGGGGATAATGGCGGGATGAGTACGGCGACAGCGCGCGGAGACCTGCAGGCGCACCAGGAGCCGGTGAGCCTCCCGGTCGCCGAGATCGCGTCGCGGCTACGGGACATGCTCGGCGCGACCCTGGTCGCGTACCTCGGCGAGGTTAAGGAAACCCGCGCGGTAGCCCAGTGGGCGGCCGGAAACAGGGTTCCGTCCAACGCGATCGCGACCCGGCTGCGCACCGCTTATCAAGCCGCAGCGTTGCTGCGGGCCAAGGACAGCGCCTGCGTCGTGCAGGCGTGGTTTCAGGGCACGAACCCGCAGCTCGGGGACGTCGCTCCGGCGCGGCTGCTGCGTGAGCAGCCGCTGAAGGAAGCAGGCCGGGCCGTCATCGCCGCGGCTCGCGCCTTCGCCGCCGAAGGATGACCCCAGCGACACCACCGCCGCGCCCGGTCGGGGCTGCCGTGAACCACCAGGTCTGACGGGTCGGCTACCTGCCGGATCCGTGGGCGTGACCCTCATGGCAGCACTCCACCAATGGCCGGTTCGGCGGCCGGCGGGACGACCGGGACGGCAACTTCCGCACCATCTACGCCGGCGCCGACCTGCTCGGGTGGCTTCTGGAAGTCCTCGACCGCACGGCCGACACCGTCGAGCTGGTACGCGAAGCGGAACGACGATGCGGACCTGCCGTCCGGATTACCTGGCTGTGGCCCATTCCCCGCACATCGACCAAGGACGTCGGCCGTCCCGAAGTGGGTCCCATCGGTTATCCGCAGCGAGTTGCGGCGACTCGGCCGCCGAGACGGACCTCGCGGGGGAGGGTGGCGCTCGTGCGAGAGATCATGGCTGCGCAGGATCCCGGGACTGCTGCGCGGGCCTGTGTGGCCGCCCGGGGATCAGCGAGCCGGACGGTGAGGGTCAGCCCTCGCCGAGGAGTCGGCTGTCCTGCGGACTGTCTAGGCCGCTCGCGTCGTGGATCGGAACGCGCGATCGGTGAGCACGCTGATGGTTATGCCGATGGTCGTCCAAA
>NZ_WBKP01000108.1 GCF_009602465.1 Cumulibacter manganitolerans
CGGCCAGGCTCGGCAGCGTCGGGCGCGGCGGGCTCCGGCGCGAGAGGCGTGCCGAGCGCCCCGGCCGCGGCGGGCGTCTCGACCACCTCCTGCGCGGGGGTGTCGGCGGAGGTCGACGCCGGAGTGGTGGGCTCGGCGTTCGGCTCGGGCTGCGGGCTCGGGGTCGCCGCCTGCGCGATGTCCTGCGCCGTCGGCTGGTCCTCGCCCTTCTTGGTCGCGGCCGCGATCGCGCTGAGCTGGGTCGTCGAGTCGCGCTTGGGCTCGCTGTCGAGCGGCTCGGGTGTGCGCTCGGCAGCGCCGCGCTTGCCGCGTCCGCGACGCGGCTGCGGCTCGCTGCCGGTGGAGGCGGTCTTCTTCTCGACCGGCTCGGCGTGCACGATCAGGCCGCGGCCGTCGCAGTGCGGGCACGGCTCGCTGAACGCGTCGAGCAGGCCTTGCCCGACCCGCTTGCGGGTCATCTGCACCAGCCCGAGCGAGGTGACCTCGGCGACCTGATGCTTCGTGCGGTCGCGGCCGAGGCACTCGGTGAGCCGGCGCAGCACCAGCTCGCGGTTGCTCTCCAGCAGCATGTCGATGAAGTCGATGACGACGATGCCGCCGACGTCCCGCAGCCGCAGCTGCCGGACGATCTCCTCGGCCGCCTCGAGGTTGTTCTTGGTGACCGTCTGCTCGAGGTTGCCGCCGCTGCCGGTGAACTTGCCGGTGTTCACGTCGATCACGGTCATCGCCTCGGTGTGGTCGATGACCAGCGAGCCGCCCGAGGGCAGCCACACCTTGCGATCGAGCGCCTTGGTCAGCTGCTCGTCGATGCGGTGCTCGGCGAACACGTCGCCGCTGCCGTCGTACTTCGAGACGCGCTCGACCAGATCCGGCGCGACGTGCTGCATGTACCCGGAGATGGTGTCCCATGCGTCGTCGCCGGCGATCACCATCGACGCGAAGTCCTCGTTGAACAGATCCCGGACGACGCGGATCGCGAGGTCGGGCTCTTCGTAGAGCACCGACGGCGCCTTCGTCTTGGAGTCGGCGACCTTCTCCTGGATCACGTCCCACTGGGCCTTCAGCCGGTTGACGTCGCGGGTCAGCTCTTCCTCGCTGGCGCCCTCGGCGGCTGTGCGGATGATGACGCCCGCCTCGTCGGGGACGATCCTGCGCAGGATCTCCTTCAGCCGCTGCCGCTCCCCCTCGGGCAGCTTGCGGCTGATCCCGGTCATCGAGCCACCCGGCACGTAGACCAGGTAGCGGCCCGGCAACGAGATCTGGCTGGTCAGCCGCGCGCCCTTGTGGCCGATCGGGTCCTTGGTGACCTGCACGAGCACCTTGTCGCCCGACTTGAGGGCCTGCTCGATGTTGCGCTGCTTGCCGGCGAGCCCGGCGGCGTCCCAGTCGACCTCGCCGGCGTACAGCACGGCGTTGCGGCGCTTGCCGATGTCGATGAAGGCGGCCTCCATGCTGGGCAGCACGTTCTGGACCCGGCCGTAGTAGACGCCGCCCGCGAACGACTGCTCGCTGGCGAGGGTGACGTAGTGCTCGACGAGGACGTCGTCCTCGAGCACCGCGATCTGGGTGCGCTCGCCCTGCTGGCGCACGACCATGCTGCGGGTGACCGACTCGCGGCGGGCCAGGAACTCCGCCTCGGTCAGGATGGGCGCCCGGCGACGGCCGTGGTCGCGACCCTCCTTGCGGCGCTGACGCTTGGCCTCCAGACGGACCGAGCCGCTGACGCTCTTCACCTTGTCGGCGGACGACGACTTCTGCGACGAGTCGTCGGCGCTCTCGGAGTCGCCGCCGCGGCGCCGGCGCCGGCGGCGCCGGCGCGAGCCGGACTCCTCGTCCTCGGACTCGTCGTCCTGCCGGCCGTTCTGGGTGGCCTCCTGCTCGCCGCCGCCCTTGCCCTTGGGCTTGTTCTGCTCGGTCTGCTGCTTGTCCGGGGCCTGGTCGGTCTCGCCGACAGCCTGCTCGTCGTTGCCCTGGTCGCGAGCGTCGGTCTCGGCGGACTGGTCGTCGTCCTCGCCGGCGCGCTTTCCGCGACCGCGCCGCCCGCGGCGGCGGCGGCGCGAGCCGCCCTCGGCGTCATCGTCACTGTCGAGGTCGGCCTCACGCGCGTCCCGCTCGGTGTCCTCGTCCGCGGTCGCCCGCTCCTCGTCGGCCGGCTTGGCGCTCGTGGCCGGCGCCGCGACGGCGACGTCCTCGGGCGCGACGAACACGGCGAACGGGTTGAACGCCGCGACGGGCGGCGTCGCGGGCTCCCGCTTGGGCGCGGTGTCGACGTGGGAGAGCTGCGGGGCGAGGGATGCGGCACCCCCGCGGGTCGTGGTGGTGTCGGCCTCGGGCTGCTCCGCGGCCTGCTCGGCCTCGGCGGTCTGCTCCGGCTCCGCGGCCGTCTCGGGCTCCGTGGCCGTGTCGGGCTCGGCGGTCTCCTCCGGCTCCGTGGCCTGCTCGGCCTCGAGGGTCTCCGCGGGCTGCGGGGTCTCCTCGGCCTCGGGGGCCGCCGGCTGCTGCGCGGCCTCCACCGCCGGCGCACCGGACGCCGGCTGCTCGGAGGCGTCGGCGGATGCGCCCGCGGTCGCGGGCTCGGCGGTTGCGGGCTCGGCGGTTGCGGACTCGGCGCTCGCCACCTTGGCGGTCGCCCGCCTGCGGGTGGGGCGACGCTTGGGCTTCTCCACGGGGAGCTCGGTCTGCTGGGCGCCCGGGACGTCGGGCGTGTCGTGCGCGTCGGGCTCGCCGGTCGGGCTGCCGGGCTCCGTCGCCGGGCCGGCGGGCTCGGCGGCCGGGG
>NZ_WBKP01000109.1 GCF_009602465.1 Cumulibacter manganitolerans
AGCGGAGCCGCGGGCCGGGGCGGAGCGCCGCGCGGGCCGGTCCTTCGGTCGCGCGGCGGACGCCCGGGCGCCGGCGGGCGGCCGCTTGGCCGTCGACCTAGCCATCGGTGTCCTCGCGTCGCTCGCCCGCGAGCGCCTCGAGCAGCAGCGGCCCGATGTCGGTCACGTCGCCGGCGCCGACCGTCATCACCAGGTCGCCGGCGCGCGCCGCCTCGGCCAGCGCCGGCGCGGCGGCCGCCCAGTCGGGCAGGAATCGGACCGGCGCGGTCACGTGCTCGGCGATGCTCGCACCGGTGATTCCCGGGAAGTCCGCGGCGCGCTCCCGCGCCGGGTAGACGTCCATCAGCACGACCTCGTCGGCGAGGCTCAGCGCCGCACCGAACTCCCGCGCGAACGCGACGGTGCGCGAGAACAGGTGCGGCTGGAAGCAGACCACCAGGCGTCCCCGGCCGGCCACCTGGCGCGCGGCGGTGAGCTGGGCGCGCACCTCGGTCGGGTGGTGGGCGTAGTCGTCGTAGACCCGCACCCCGGCCGCCTCGCCCTTGAAGTCCATCCGGCGGTGCACCCCGGTGTACGCCGCGAGCCCGTCCGCCGCGGCACGCGGGTCCAGGCCGAGGACGATGCAGGCGGCCAGCACGGCCGCGGAGTTGAGCGCCATGTGCACCCCCGCCGCGCCGACCGACACCGGCAGCGCGTCCAGACCGAGGCCCGTGGCGGTGTACGTCGTCCCCGCGTCGCCCACCCGCACGTCGGTGAGCCGGAGGTCGGCGTCCTCGCCGAGGCCGTAGGTGACCGCGCGCAGGCCGCGGTCGCGGGCCACCTCGCACAGCCCCGCCGCGTGCTGGTCGTCGGCGCACACCACCAGGGCCCCGGCCGGGTCGATGGTGGTGACGAAGTCGCGGAAGGCGCCCAGCACCGCCGCGAAGTCGCCGTAGTTGTCGAGGTGGTCGGCCTCGACGTTGGTCACGATGCCGATGTGCGGCGCGAACAGCAGGAACGACCCGTCGCTCTCGTCGGCCTCGACGGCGAACGCCGGCCCGCTGCCGAGGTGCGCGTTGCGGCCCGTCGAGAGCAGCTCGCCGCCGATGGCGTACGACGGATCGCCGCCGCAGGCGGCGACGGCCGCGACGAGCATCGACGTCGTCGACGTCTTGCCGTGGGTGCCGGCGACCGCCACCGGCTTGCGGCCGGCCATCACGGCGGCCAGCGCCTGGGCGCGGGGAAGCACCAGCAGCCCGCGCGCGAGCGCGGCGTCCAGCTCGGGGTTGCCGGGCTTGATCGCCGAGGAGACGACGACCGTCTGCGCGTCGCCGAGCGCGTCGGCCGAGTGCCCGATGCGGACCCGCGCGCCCGCTGCCTGCAGGTCGCGGGTGCTCTGCGACTCCTTGGCGTCGCTGCCGGAGACCGGGATCCCCAGCTGCAGCATGATGCGCGCGATACCGCTCATCCCGGCGCCCCCGATGCCGACGAAGTGCACGGGCCCGAGCTGGTCGGCGCGCAGCAGGCGGCCGGGGTCGGCGTACGCCGGCAGTACCCGCTCAGCCATGCCGGGCGACCTCCAGCACCTTCGCGGCGAGGACGTCGGCGGCCTGCGCGTGGCCGGCGGAGCGCGCCGCGCCGGCCATCGCGGCCACCTTCGCGGGGTCGCGCAGCAGCGGGAGGAGCACCTCGACGAGGTAGTCGCCGGTGAGGTCGGCGTCGTCGACGAGCACGCCGCCGCCGGCTCGCACGACCGGCTCGGCGTTCAGCCGCTGCTCGCCGTTGCCGTGCGGCAGCGGCACGTACATCGCGGGCAGGCCGACCGCCGACACCTCGGCGACGGTGCCCATGCCGGCGCGGCACAGCACGAAGTCGCTCGCCGCGTACGCGAGGTCCATCCGGTCGATGTACGGGACAGCGGCGTACGCCGGTCCGCCGGCGGCCGGGGGCGCCTCGACGGCGTTCTTCCTGCCGTAGGAGTGCAGGATCTGGATGCCGGCCTCCCGCAGCCGATCGGCAGCTGCCGTGACGGCCGTGTTCAGCGTGCGGGCGCCCTGCGAGCCGCCGTACACCAGCAGCGTGGTGAAGCCCGGGCGCAGGCCGAAGTGCGCGAGGCCCTCGTCGTGCAGTGCCGCGCGGTCGAGGTGCTGCAGCGACGCGCGGATCGGCATGCCGACGATCCGCGAGCCGGGCAGACCGGTGGTCGTCGCCGCGGTCCCGACGAACGCCGCCCACCGCGCGCCCACCTTGTTGGCGATGCCCGCGGTGGCGTTGGCCTCGTGGACGACCACCGGGATGCGCAGGCTGCGGGCGGCGAGGTAGGACGGCAGCGAGGCGTAGCCGCCGAAGCCGACGACGGCCGCGGCGTGCGTCTCGCGCAGTACCGCCTTGGCCTGGCGGACCGCCCTGAGCAGCCGGACCGGCAGCCGCAGCAGGTCGCCCGAGGGCTTGCGCGGCAGCGGTACGGCCGGCACGGTCCGCAGGTCGTACCCGCGTTCCGGAACCAGGGTGGTCTCCAGCCCGCCCGCGGACCCGATGCAGGTGATCCCGATGCCGGGCTCGGCGGCCTGCAGGGCGGCGGCGGTGGCCAGCATCGGCTCGATGTGGCCCGCGGTGCCGCCGCCGGTCAGCACGATGTGGCGTGTCATCCGGCGCGTCGTCCTCTCGAGTCGCGGTCGTGGTCTCGGTGCTCACGATAGGTGCTGCGCCGCGGCGGTGCGGCGCTCCGGCGGGCGGGCGTGGCAGCCACCGGGCGGCCGGCGCTCGCGGGGCGCTCGGACG
>NZ_WBKP01000110.1 GCF_009602465.1 Cumulibacter manganitolerans
GCGTGTCGGCGGCCACGAGAGACTGCCCGGAGACGGCCACGAGGCTGCCTGGTGGCGGACGTGAGAACTGCCCGCTGACGGTCAGGGGATTTGCCCGACACGATGTCGTTTGCCTGGCCGCGGTCCGCGGTTGAGGCCCCTTCCTCGGGTGCGATGAGCGGTGCTTGAAGTCGCTATTGCCCCGAGGAAGGGACACGTTGAAGTCTGCCGAGGAAATCATGCAAATTCTGGATGCTTACGACCTGACTGGGTCATTTCGTGATGCCGCCGAGCTGGCGGGTTGTTCGCACCACACGGTGAAGAGGTACGTGCACGCGCGTGAGGCCGGGGGCCGGGTGGCTGCGCCACCGGCGCGCCCGCAGCTGATCGATGAGTTCTTGCCCAAGCTCGAGGAGTGGGTGGAACGTTCCCACGGGAAGGTCCGCGCGGACGTCGCCCACGAGAAGCTGCTCGCGCTGGGCTATACCGGTTCCGAGCGCACCACCCGCCGCGCGGTCGCGAAGTGCAAGTCCGCGTATCGGACCGGGCGGGTTCGGGTGCACCGGCCCTGGGTTGCCGAGCCGGGGATGTGGCTGCAGTACGACTACGGCGACGGTCCGGTGATCGATGGCGTGAAGACGGTGCTGTTCGTGGCGTGGTTGGCGTGGTCGCGGTTCCGGGTGGTGCTTGCGCTGCGGGACAAGACGATGCCGAGCGTGTTCGCGGCGTTGGATCAGACGTTCCGGCGGCTGGGCGGGGTGCCGACCTACGTGCTGACCGACAACGAGAAGACCGTCACGAGTGAACATATTGCTGGGATCGCGGTCCGCAACCGGCAGCTTCTCGGGTTCGCCGAGTACTACTCGGTGGTGGTGCACACGTGTGTGCCCGCGGACCCTGCGTCCAAGGGCGGCACCGAGTCGTCGGTGAAGATCAGCAAGGCCGACCTCGTGCCCAAGGACACCAATCTGCTCGAGCAGTACGCCAGCTTCGGCGAGCTCGAGGCGGCGTGTGAGGCGTTCTGTCAGAAGGTCAACACTCGCGTGCACCGGGTCACGAAACGGCCACCGATCGAGATGCTCGCCGAGGAGCGGGCCCGGCTGCACCCGGTCCCGACGAGCCCGCACACGGTCGCGTTCGGGACCACGCGGGTGGTGCCTGCCAACACGCCGATGGTGATGTTCGAGTCCGGGCAGTACTCGGTGCCGCACACGCTGCTCGGCGCCACGGTATGGGTCCGCGCTCACGGCGTGGGCGCCGCCGAGCAGGTCGTCATCGTGCACGTCGGGTCCGGCGGGCCGGTCGAGGTCGCCCGCCACGACCGGGCCACCCCGGGTTCCCCACGCATCCGCGACGAGCACTTCGGTCTGCAGCCCGCGGGAGCGTTGGAGCGCAGGCCGCGAGCGAAGAATGCTGCGGACGCGGAGTTCCTCGCCTTGGGTGAGGGCGCCGCGTTGTGGCTGATCGAGGCCGCTGCCGCGGGCACCACCAAGATGCGGGTGAAGATGGCCGAGGCACTCGCGCTGGCGAAGTTGTTCGATGCCGGCGAGGTCGACTGGGCGCTCGGGCACGCCGCGGTGCACGGCCGGTTCGCCGAGGCCGATCTCGCATCCATCCTCGATCACCACGCCGCGGGGCCCCGCAGCGGTCAGCACCGCGCCAGCGAAAACTCCTCGCTGACCCAGGGCACCAGCGGGTGGGCGCGCCTTGGCCAGCAGCCCGCCGCGGACACCGACGAGGTGAGCAGATGAAGACGACGAGCACCGCGCCGCCGCTGCCTGCGGAGCTGGAGGAGCTGCTGCGCCGGTTGCGGCTGCCGCACATCCGTCGTCACGCACCCGAGGTGGTCGCAACCGCGAAGGCGCAACGCTGGGAACCGGCCGAGGTCCTCAAGGCGCTGTTCGCCGAAGAGGTCGCCGGCCGGGAACGCTCCGCACTGGCCACGAGGCGGGCCGCAGCCGGATTCCCGACCGGGAAGACATTCCAGGCGTGGCAACCCGAGGTCTCCTCGATCCCGGCCCCGACCCAGCAGGCGCTCCGCACCCTGGAATGGGTGCACAGACGGGAAAACCTCGTCGTCTGTGGCCCATCCGGGACGGGCAAGACGTTCCTGCTCGAGGCGCTCGGCCAGCAGGCCGTCGAGACCGGGTTGAAGGTCGCCTGGTTCACCCTCGAAGACCTCGGGGTGCTGCTGCGCCGGCACCGCGCCGACGACACCGTATCGAAGGCCATCGCCCGCGTCCTGCGCGCTGACCTTGTCGTAGTCGATGACATCGGCCTCCTACCGGTCGCCGTCGACGCCGCCGAGGGGCTCTACCGGCTCGTCGATGCCGCCTACGAGAAACGCTCGATCGCGATCAGCTCGAACCTGCATCCATCCGGGTTCGACGAGCTGATGCCCAAGACGCTGGCCACCGCCACCGTCGACCGGCTGCTACACCACGCCCACGTCTGCCAGACCAGCGGCGACAGCGTCCGGCTCACCCAGGCACTCGCCGGCCAGGGGGTGAGCCCGTTGAGCTGAGCACCCCGGCCGGTGGTGGCCGCAGCCCCCTTGGGCAGATCCCATGGCCACCACCGGGCAATTCTTGTGGCCGTCAGCGGGCAGGTTTCATGTCCGCCACCGGGCAGTTCCTACTGTCCCTTGACA
>NZ_WBKP01000111.1 GCF_009602465.1 Cumulibacter manganitolerans
ACCCGCTGCGGGTCGCGCAGCGCGGCGCGCAGCGCGGCGGCGTCGGGACGCAGCAGCCAGGCGGTCGCGGCCAGCAGGCCCGACGTCGCGGCCGCCCGCCACGACCCGGAGGCTCTCGTCCACATCGCCCGCTCCCATCGACGTCGATATGCATCAAACAACAGCAAACGACATCAAATGTCAACGAACTCCTGGTCCCACTGTGGATGGTGGGTTGACCACCGGGACGTCGCGCGGAAGGCTGCGGGCATGCGCTGGGACCGCCTGCTCGCCGATCTCGCGGCCCTCGAGGAGGCCCGCGCCCGTGGCGAGATGCTCGGCGAGGCGGCCGAGCGCGGCCGGCTGGAGACCGCCCGCGTGGCCCTCGAGAACCGGCTGAGCGCGGCGGTCGGCGGCGAGCTGACCGTCGCGGTGGAGGGTGGTCAGCGCTGCAGCGGCCGGGTGGAGGCGGCCGGGGACGGCTGGCTGCTGCTGCGGTCCGGGCCGGCGGCCTGGCTGGTCGCGACCGCTCACCTGGTGTGGGTGGCGAACCTGCCTCGGCACACCGTCCCCGCGCCGGACGGCGCCGCGGCGGCGATCCACCGAGGCCTCGGGCTGCGGCACGTGCTGCGCGGCGTCGCCGCGGACCGCTCGGCCGTGCAGCTCGGCCTCGGGTCGAACGCACCGGTCAGCGGCACCATCGATCGGGTGGGCGCCGACTTCGTCGACCTCGCGGTGCACGACGTCGGCGCGCCGCGGCGGGCGGGCGAGGTGCAGGGCGTGCGCACGGTGCCGATCGCCGCGATCCGGTACCTGCGCCGGGGGTGGGAAGGGCGCTAGCGGCCCGGCTCCTCGTCGGCGTCCTCGAGGGCGTGCTCGGCCACCAGCCGCTCGGTCTTCTCGTACATCCGCTGGATGTAGGCCTCCAGGACCGTGGTCTCCACCCGCCACTGGCCGCGGCCGCCGACCTTGATGGCCGGCAGCTCGCCGTTGCGGACCAGCGCGTACGCCTGGGCGCTCGAGATGTTCAGCGTCTCGGCGACGTCGGTGAGCTTCAAGAAGCGTGCAGGTGCCACGAGGATCCTTTGTACGAGGGCCGCGCCAACTCTACGCGGGCCGGCGCGGCGCCCCGGGCGGATGTCCACATCCGTGGAGGTGTTACGCGAACGAGACCACTGCTCCATATCCTGCTGCTGACCCATGTCGCTGCGACGAGGTGACCGATGGCCCGACGAATTGTCCCAGCCCAGAGCACGGAATCCGAGCTGCCGTCCCCGGCCGCCCGCCGCGTCCGCAGCCCGCGGTGGCTCGACGTGCGGCTGCTGATCGGGCTGGCCCTCGTGCTCGCCTCGGTCGTCGCGGGCGCCAAGGTACTCGCCGACGCGGACAAGTCCGTGACGGTGTGGGCGGTCACCGCCGACCTTGCCGCCGGCTCGACGCTGACCGAGGCGGACCTGCGGACGGTCGACGTGCGCCTCGACGAGCACGCGGCCGCCTACGTGGCCGCGACCAGCAGCCCGGTCGGCAAGACGCTCAGCCGGGACGTGAGCGAGGGCGACCTGCTGCCGGCGCGGTCGGTCGCGGCGGCCGAGGAGCTGGTCGCTCTCGCGCTCAGCATCCCCGCGGCGCACGTGCCGGTCTCGGTGGGCCGCGGCGACCGGGTCACGCTGTACGCGACCCCCGAGCCGGTCGCCGGCGCGAAGGCCGCGCCGGGCGCGACCACGATGGTCGTCGAGGCGGTCCCGGTCGCCGACGTGTCCGAGCGCTCGCAGGGCGCCCTGTCGGTCGGCAGCGGCCAGCTGCAGGTGGTGATCAAGGTGCCGTCGTGCGCGGTGCCGGGAATCCTCGACGGGACGACGGGCAAGACCCTGACGCTGGTCGAGGTGGGCCGCGGCGCCGTCGCACCCGCGGGCTGCTGATGGCCGCCGTCGGGGTCGTCACCGCTATCGCCAACCCGGCGCTCGAGGCGGTCGTGGTCGCGGCGCTCGCCGAGCGGCCCTCCGACGTCCAGGTCGTACGCCGCTGCGTGGAGGTCGCCGACGTCCTCGCCGTCGCGGCCGCGGGCGCGGCCCGCGTCGTCGCGATCGGTGAGCGGCTGACCGGCCTGGACGCCGACATCGTCGCGGCGATCGCGTCCTACGGCGTCGTCCCGGTCGCGGTCAGCGAGCCCGGGGCCCGTTGGCCCTCGGCGTGCCGGATCCCCGTGGTGCTCGACATCGGGCTCGCACCGGACGAGCTCGCCGACGGGATCGTCGCGGCGGCGCGTGGCGCCGCGGACGGGCTCGCCGTCGGTGCCGGCACCCCACCGGCGCGCGACGCCGACGCCACGGCTCGCGGGCGGCTGGTCGCGGTGTGGGG
>NZ_WBKP01000112.1 GCF_009602465.1 Cumulibacter manganitolerans
GCGACCAAATCGCTGATACGTACCCACCTGCAACGTCCTCCTGATCAAAGGCGTTGCAACGACCCCTAGAACCCAAGGGCCTGTTTCGGTACCGAAGCACGCCGCGAACGGCCTCGACGCCACCTGGGTAGTTAGCAATGCGAAAGGAAGGGTGGATACTGGGCACATGCCCGCCGCCGTCCTCACCCTGCTCGGTGCGCTGACGGCCATCGGACCGTTCGCCCTCGACCTCTACCTCGCGGCGTTCCCGCAGATTGCCCAGGAGCTCGGGACGACGCCCACCGAGGTCCAGCTGACCCTCACCGCCTGCATGATCGGGCTGGCCGTCGGCCAGCTGGTCACCGGCATCGCCAGCGACGCCATCGGCCGCAAGCGGCCGCTCGTGGTGGGCATGGCGCTGTTCCTGGCGTTCTCCGTGCTGTGCATGCTCGCCCCCGGCATCTGGTGGCTGATCCTCGGTCGATTCCTGCAGGGCGTCGGCGGCGGCGCCGGGATCGTCGTGGCGCGGGCGGTGATCCGCGACCGCACCTCCGGCGAGGCGATGATCCGCGCCCTGACCACGGTGATGGTGCTGCTGGGCCTGGCACCGATCCTGGCGCCCATGCTCGGCGGCGTCCTGATGCGGCTGACCGACTGGCGCGGCGTCTTCGCCTCGCTCGCGGTGATCGCGCTGCTGCTGCTGCTCGGCTCGCTGACCCTCCCGGAGTCCCTGCCGCTCGAGCGGCGGCACCCGCCGCGACTGAAGAAGGTGCGCGCCGACTTTGCCGCGGTGCTCACCGATCGCGCCTGGCAGTACGGCGCGGGCTCGGTGTCGCTCACCAGCGCCGCGGTGTTCGTCTACATCGGCTCGTCGTCCTTCGTCTTCCAGGAGGTCTACGGCCTGAGCCCGCTGCAGTTCTCGGTCCTGTTCGGCATCAACGCGGCCAACTTCATGATCTTCAGCCAGAGCAACCGGCTGCTCTCGCGCTGGTTCACGCCCCAGCAGCGGCTCGGCATGGCGACCCTCGGGCTGTCGATCGCCGGCGTCGTCCTGCTCACGGCCGCGTCGCTGGATCGGGCCCCGATCTGGCTGGCGATCGTCGGGTTCGCGCTGCTGCCGGCCAGCCACGGCGTCGGCTCGCCGAACGGGATCGCGATCGCCCTCGAGAACCACGGCGATCGCGCGGGGTCGGCGTCCGCGCTGCACGGGGTCCTGCAGTACGTCGTCGCCGCGGTGACGATCCCGCTGGTGGGCGAGAAGATCCAGGGCATCGCGGTCGGCGTCTGCTCGATGGCCGCCGCGCTGGTGCTGCTGCGGCTGGCCGTGAAGCGCGCCCGGGAGCCGCGCGAGGCGGCCGTCCGCACCGCGACCGCGGAGCCGAGCACGGTCGACTGACCGCCGGTCACGATCCGGAGCCCGCGGAGCGGGTGCCCTCCGCGATCGACACCAGCATGCCCGCCGGCCGTGACCGGACGACTGCGGAGGTCGCTCGAACGCGCATACCCTGTAATGCGTGATTCAGCGGGGCTTCATCGACTACACGTTCCAGCGGCGCGCCGTCCTTCGGGAGCTCGCCGAGGGCCGTCGTACCCGCGCCGAGGTCTGTGACGCGCAGGCGTACCTGAAGCAGGCCGCGGCGTACCACGGCGACGAGACCGACCGCGACTGCCCGGTGTGCGCCCGGGAGCGGGTCGCCCTGGTGCACTACGTGTTCGGTGACCGCTGGAAGATCGGCTCCGGACAGGCCAAGACCGCCCGCCAGATCGTCGAGATGGCCGAGATCATGAGCGAGTTCAGCGTGTACGTCGTGGAGGTCTGCCGCGGCTGCGGATGGAACCACCTGCTCGAGTCGTTCAGCACCGGGATCGAGCTGCCCGCGAAGACCCGCCGGCGCCGCCGGTCACCCGCCGTCCCCGATGTCGCGGTAGACCTCAACGACCTGTGAACCAGGGGGCAGCGCCCGCGGCCCGAGCCGCCGCGCGTCCCCCGGTAATGGGTGCGCAGCCACACTTCATGCCCTGCTCGCTCACTTTCCGGCACACTAGAGGGGTTGCGGGTCCGCCCGCGTGTCCCCCCACCCAGCCTCAGCGGAGCAGCCTGTGCACGACGGATCGCCCGAAGATCCCCAGCTGCCGGACGCCGATGACTCGGCACATGTGATCCGGCCGATCAAGCGACGCGGCAGCGCGTCCGCGGCCGACCGTGGGGAGGTGTCGGCGGCGGCGGCCGAGGCCCCAATCCCGCGACGTCCCCGGGGCGCCGCGGCCGGATCCCGGGGGAAGCGGCCGGCGGCCCAGCGCCCGGGCGCCACGCGCGGCGGCGGCAAGGC
>NZ_WBKP01000113.1 GCF_009602465.1 Cumulibacter manganitolerans
TGGAGACGCGCAGGTAGGACACGGCTAGGGCGCCGCTGGCGGGTGGGTCAACGAGACTGCGCACCGGGTTGATGCGCGGGTGGCGACGGGGGCAGCCATGCGGACTCGCTCTCCTTGGCCGCGTGCCGCGGTTCCGGCTCGGCAGCGCCGTCATCGTCGGCGTCCGCCGCGAGCCGCGGGATGTCGTAGCCGGGGGGCCACGGATCGGACGACCGCTCGGGCCCCGCCGCGTCCGCAGCCGGACGGTACGTCGGCATCGGCGCCGGCTCGCCGGGCGGGCGCGCGGTCGGCATCGGCGCGGGATCCTGGGACGGGCGGTACGTCGGCATGGGCGCGGGAGCGGCAACCGGTTCGCGAGACTGCCACCGGTCCTCGGCGTCCGTCCGCGACGGATCACCGGGCCGGTCCTCCCACGCGGCGGTCCGGTCCGCGGCGGGTCCCTCGGCGGCTGCCTGCTTGGCACCGAACGGATCCGGCGGTGCGGTGCTGCCGAAGGGATCCGGGTAGCCGCCCGGCTGCGGGCCGTCGAGCCACGGGTCGGGATCCAGCGGCTTGCCCGCCGCCGGTGCGCCCGCCGGGCCCGGCGCGGGCGGCGTGCTGCGGATCTGCTCCAGCCAGCGGTCGTTTTCGCTCTCGTCGTGCTTGTTCGCCACAGAGTCGTCCTTCATGCCGCGGGCTTCATGAGCGTGCTTGGGCCCACCCTAACCACCGCGCGACCGCGCGGCGGCCCGCTTCAGGAAACCGTGACATAGGGCTCGTGCGACGACACCCGTGGCGATGACCTGGGAAATGACCGCTTCGGAGCCGAACGGGGCGGGTTTTCGTCCGACCCGGGTCGAGGCGAGGTCGGCGGCAACGGCACATGGCACTATGGCACGTGACGTGTGCCGCTCCCGGGGTGCTTCGCCGGTCCGCCCGAGCCTCGCGTCCCCATCGTCAAGGCCAGGGGGGCCCATGCGTGTTCTTGCGATCGACTTCGGTACGTCGAACACCGTCGCGGCCGTGTCCGTCGACGGCACCGCTCCCCGGCTGCTCACGATCGACGGCAGCCCGCTGGTCCCCTCATCCGTCTACCTCGGCGAGGACGGCACGATCGCGGTAGGCCGGGACGCCGACCGGCAGGCGCGCATCGACCCCAGCCGCTACGAGCCGAACCCGAAGCGACGCATCGACGACGGCGAGATGCTGCTCGGCACCGACGTCATCCCGGTCCGGCAGGCGATCGCCGCCGTACTCGGCCGGGTGCTGCAGGAGTTCCGGCGGCAGTTCGACGGCGCCCGGCCGGACGTCGTCCGCCTGACCCACCCCGCGCGCTGGCGCAAGACCCGCCGCGACGTGCTGGTCGCGGCGTGCCGCGAGGCCGGCCTGAGCGACGACCCCATCCTGGTGCCCGAGCCGGTCGGCGCCGCGACCCACTTCGTCAGCCAGGGCGGGCACAACATGCAGCCCGGGCAGGCGCTGGCCGTGTACGACCTGGGTGGCGGCACCTTCGACGTGGCGATCGTGCAGAAGACCGCGAACGGCTTCGAGGTCATCGCCGAGGCGGGGCTGCCCGACCTGGGCGGCCTGGACTTCGATCACGCGATCCTCGAGCACGTCGGCCGCTCGCAGCAGCCGACGAACCCCGAGGAGTGGGCCAAGCTCAACCGGCCGACCGACACCGCCAGCCGCCGGGCCCAGCGCGCCCTCGCCGTCGACATCAAGGAGGGCAAGGAGGCGCTGTCGCGGCACCCGCACACCGACATCGCGTTCCCGGCACCGTTCCACGACGTGCATGTGACGCGCAGCGAGTTCGAGGAGCTCATCCGGCCCAACCTGGCCCGTTCGGTCGAGCTGCTGTCGACGACGATCAGCGAGGCCAACCAGACCCCGGACCGGCTCTCGGGCGTCTACCTGGTCGGCGGCTCGTCGCGGATCCCGCTCGTCGCCCGGCTGATCCAGGAGGGGCTCGGCGTGACGCCGGCGACGCTCGACCAGCCGGAGGCGACGGTGGCCAGCGGCGCGCTATACCTCAACGTCGGCAGCCAGCCCGGTGCGGGGCCCGCGGCACCGAACCCGACCCCGGCGATCCCGCAGCTGCGCGCGCCCGCGACCACCGGCACCGACGGCCTGCTGAGCTTCCA
>NZ_WBKP01000114.1 GCF_009602465.1 Cumulibacter manganitolerans
ACGACCGGACGCCGGCAGCCCCTGACGGCGAGCGCGCCGGCCAGCGCGGTGACGTGCTGGTCGACGTTGGCCCGCAGCGGCGCGAGGCGGGTGTCACCGGCCACCGTGGCCACCGCGACGTCGTACGCCGACCGCAGCGCGACGTGCGCGGCGAGCAGGTCCTCGAGCGGGTCCTTCGGCGGAGTCGCCGCCGGCGCCGGAGCCCCGGTCGTGCAGCCCGCCAGCGTGAGCGTCAGGGCCGCGGCGCCGGCCAGGACGTGGCGGCGGGTGAGGCGGGCAGCGAGCGGATCGGGCATCCCCTCGAGTGTGCCAGCACACCGCGTAGCGGCGCCCGCCGGCTCGCCGGTACGCTCGAGGGCACAATTGCCCGCCCACAGGTGCATCCACAGCACGGAATGGAGAACGTCGATGACCAGACGCCCCCCAGGTGCAGGATCGCGAGGTGTGGACCGTCGACAGCAGGAGCTCGAGTCGACGGTGCGTCCGGTGGTCGAGCAGACCGGCTTCGATCTGGAGGCCCTCACCGTCTCGCAGGCCGGACGACGCAGCGTGCTCAAGGTGGTCGTCGACTCCGACGCCGGTGTCAGCCTCGACGACATCGCGACCGTCAGCCGCGCCGTGTCGTCGGCGCTGGACGAGGGCGACGACGGGTTCGGCTCGTCGCCGTACACCCTGGAGGTCACCTCGCCGGGTGTCGACCGGCCGCTGACCGAGCAGCGGCACTGGCGCCGGGCGATCGGCCGGCTGGTCGAGTGGGCCGACGGCGACCGGAAGGTCCAGGGCCGGGTGCTCGGCGTCGACGGCGACCGCGTGACCGTCCAGACCGAGGCCGGCGACGTCGAGCATCATCGAGAGGCGATCTCCCCGGCGCGGGTCCAGGTCGAGTTCAGCAAGCCCGCGGGCAGCAAGGAGCATCAGGAATGAACGTGGACATCGCGGCGCTGCGCACGATCGAGCGGGAGAAGGACATCTCGTTCGACACCGTGATCGAGGCGATCCAGACCGCGCTGCTGTCGGCGTACAAGCACACCGAGGGGCACGCCCCTCGGGCGCGCGTCGAGATCGACCGCAAGACCGGTCTGGTGCAGGTCATCGCGCAGGAGCTCGCCGACGACGGGACCGTCGCCCGCGAATGGGAAGACACACCGCACGACTTCGGCCGCATCGCGGCGATGACCGCCAAGCAGGTCATCCTGCAGCGGCTGCGGGAGGCCGAGCAGGACCACACCTTCGGCGAGTTCGCCGGCCGGGAGGGCGACCTCGTCGGCGGCGTGATCGAGGCCGACGCCATGCGCAACGAGCGCGGCGTGGTCGCCGTCCGCCTCACGCCGAAGCTCGAGGCGGCGCTGCCGTCCAGCGAGCAGGTGCCCGGCGAGAGCTACCAGCACGCCAGCCGGATCAAGGTCTTGATCGTCTCGGTGGTGCGCGGGCATCGCGGTCCGCAGGTGACGGTGAGCCGCAGCCACCCGAACCTGGTCCGCAAGCTGTTCGCCCTCGAGGTGCCCGAGATCGCCGACGGCACGGTCGAGATCATCGCCGTGGCCCGCGAGGCCGGGCACCGGACCAAGATCGCGGTGCGCTCGAACTCGCCCGACGTCAGCGCGAAGGGCGCGTGCATCGGCGAGATGGGCGCGCGCGTCCGCAACGTGATGAGCGAGCTGCAGGGCGAGAAGATCGACATCGTCGACTACTCCGACGACCCGACGGAATTCGTCGCCTCCGCGCTCTCGCCGGCGCAGGTCATCGACGTCCAGGTCACCGACCGGTTCGCCCGCGCCGCGCGGGTCATCGTGCCGGACTTCCAGCTGTCGCTGGCGATCGGTCGCGAGGGCCAGAACGCCCGGCTGGCCGCGCGGCTCACCGGCTGGCGCATCGACATCCGCAGCGACGCCGAGGCCGACGCGCCGTCGGCGACGGCCGACCCCGCCGAGCGGGCCGGCGGGGGCGGCAGCGGGC
>NZ_WBKP01000115.1 GCF_009602465.1 Cumulibacter manganitolerans
GGCCGGCACGCCGCTCTCGCCTCCCGCATCGCCGCCCTCCCCGGACGCCCCACCGGGCGGCTCGGCGGCCGGCTCGGCGGGCGGCCCGGCGCCGGGAATCGCCGGTCGGATGCTCGCGCTCGCGGACTACATGGCCCAGCCGCCCGGGCTGCACTGACCACCACATCTGGGGAGGCTCCACCGCGATGAGCACATCGGCAGACCAACCACCGATCGGCGTCGAGACCCCGCTGGCGACGGTCTACGCGATGCGGACCTGGTACACGACCGCCATGGACCAGAACCGCCAGCTGCGCACCGACCTGGCGCGGCGGCTGCGCCAGGCCGAGGAGGAGGTGCGCTCCCTCGAGGCGCAGGTGGTGCACTCCGAGGCGGCGATCACCGCGCTGCAGTCGGTGCTGGACAAGATCGACGACTGGATCCGCAAGCTCACCCCGACCGAGGGGATCTTCGCCCAGCGCGAGGATCTGGACGCCGCCGAGGAGGACCAGGACGATGGCTGACCTGCTGGACTACCTCGCGGCGCTCAGCCTCGACCCGGGCAAGCTGGCGACCTACCTGCGCAACCCGTACGCGGCGTTGACCCGGGCCGGCGTCCCGAAGGAGCAGATCGCGGCGCTGCGCACCGGCAACCAGGCGGACCTGTGGCAGCTGCTGCTGACCGGGCAGACCCCGACGACGCCGCCGCCCGGGGACGCACCGCCGGATCGCGACGCCGGCACGCTGACCGTCATCGGTACCGGGATCCGCACGACGGGCCAGCTGACCGTCGAGACGATCGCCTGGATGCGGACCGCCGAGGAGCTGCTCTACCTCGTCGCCGACCCCATCAGCGAGCGGCTGATCACCACGCTGAACCCGAAGGCCCTCTCGCTGCGCGGCTACTACGGGGAGAACTCCGCGCGCATCGACAGCTACGAGGCGATGGTCGAGCACATCCTCTCGTGCGTCCGCGCCGGCAAGCGCACCGTGGCCGCGTTCTACGGGCACCCGGGGGTGTTCGCCTACCCGTCGCACGAGTCGATCCGGCGGGCTCGCATGGACGGCTACACCGCCATCATGCTGCCCGGGGTGTCGGCCGAGGACTGCCTGTACGCCGATCTCGGGATCGACCCGTGCGTCAGCGGGACCCAGATCTACGAGGCGACCGACTTCCTGGTGCACGAGCGCACCATCGACACGTCGTCGCAGCTCATCCTCTGGCAGGTCGGCGTCGTCGGCGACCTGACCTACAAGCTCAACGGATACGACCTGCGCGGCTTCCCGCTGCTGGTGCAGCGGCTCGCCGAGTTCTATCCGCTGACCCAGGAGGTGACCGTGTACGAGGCCGCGGTCTTCCTGGGCTTCGCCCCGAGGATCCAGCGCCTGCAGCTCGGGCAGCTCACCGCGGACTACGTCAACGCCTCGACAACGATGTACATCCCGCCCGCCCGGGCGACGATTCCCAGTGGCCGTATGCAGAACGCTCTTCGCGTCGCGCAGCAGCCGTCCGCATGAAGGAGGCCGACGTGAGCCAGGCACCGTACCCCCCGTATCCCCCGTTCCCGCCCTACCCGCCGTTCCCGCCGTACCCGCCGGTGGTGATCGGGGCGATGGCCGCGCTCTGCCCGTGCCCGACGCCGGCCCCCGTGGCCGCCGCGCCCGCTCCGGTCCCGGCGCCGGCCCCCGCCCCCACGCCGACACCGACGCCGACGCCCGGCGGCGGGGGCGGTGGCGGTGGCGGGACACCGCCGCCACCGACGACGACCACGACAACCACGACGGTCGCACCGCCGACCACGACGGTCACGATCGCCGCGGTCGTGGTGATCGCCTGAGAACGGGCCCGCCATGAACGCGCCCTACCCGCCCTACCCGCCGTACCCGCCCTTCCCGGCGTTCCCGCCGTACGGGGTGGGCGGATACGCGACCGGCGCGGCGGTCGGCGGCTGCGCGCCGGCGGCCGCCCC
>NZ_WBKP01000116.1 GCF_009602465.1 Cumulibacter manganitolerans
CTCGAGGCCGAGCAGCAGTACTACCGTCAGAACAACCCCCGACAGCAGCCGCTGCCGGGAGAACTCGCCCTCCACTAAACCCGGGGCGATTCACCCCGCCACCACCCGTCAGCGAACCGCCACCACGAAAGGTCACCAGCCTCGAGCAGCACCTACGCAGACGACTCGCCGAGCACCTCGGACCCCGAGCCGGCTAAGCCCACTCGCGGCGTACTCCGGTACCGAAACCACCCGATTCCGGTACCGAAGCACGCCGCGAACCGGGAGTAGTGCCAGGACCACCAGCGTGCGGTGAGAGCGCGGCCAAGACGGTCGACTCGATGCTTCCGAGGCTGCGGGACGGCAGAAAGGTGGCGCTCGGATTCCAGGTCAT
The DNA here is from genome assembly GCF_009602465.1 of Cumulibacter manganitolerans. Classification (NCBI taxonomy): domain Bacteria; kingdom Bacillati; phylum Actinomycetota; class Actinomycetes; order Geodermatophilales; family Geodermatophilaceae; genus Cumulibacter; species Cumulibacter manganitolerans. The sequence continues at coordinate 374 of NZ_WBKP01000116.1, forward strand.
TGCTGCCTATCGGCCGACGCGGCACAGAGCCGACGTCGCAGGGACATCACGATCATCCACGTGCCGGAGCACGGCCGGCTCGCGTTCCGTACTGTCGTATTGATACCGACGGTCGACCTGGTGCGACTAGCGGAGAGCTACCCCAGTTTTGCTACGTGATGTGGACGCGCGAACGTGCCGCACGCAGGTGCGGAAAGGACCTCATGCCAAACCTCTTTACTCCCTTCACACTCAAGGGGGTGACGTTGCGGAATCGGATCGCGATGTCGCCCATGACCATGCACCGCTCGGTCGACGGGAAGATGAACGATTTTCACGTCATGTACCTCGGTGCACGCGCCGCCGGTGGCTTCGGGCTCGTGTTTCCGGAGCAGATCGCGATCGCGCCCGATGGCCGCACCAGTGTTCATTGCGCCGGCATCTATGACGACGATCAGATAGATGGACTGAAACGCGTCACCGCACTGATCAAGGACATGGGAGCCGTACCGGCTATCCAGCTCGCGCACACCGGACGCAAGGGAAGTGCCGAACCGGATGGGGGTGGGGTGCGAATGCTCCCGCCGGAGCACGCCGATGGCTGGCAGACAGTTGGTCCGTCCGCGATTGCGTTCGGCGGACGGATGCCGTATACCCCACGCGAGCTGTCGAAGGCGGAGATCGCGGAGATCCACACCCAGTTCGCTTCGGCTGCCCACCGGGCCGCCGAAGCGGGGTTCGAGTGGCTGGAGTTGCACTTCGCCCACGGGTACCTCGGCGCCAGCTTCCTGTCGCCGTTGGCAAACCAGCGCAGCGATGAATACGGGGGCAGCCCTGAGAACCGGGCCCGCTTCCACCTCGAGGCCATCGATGCGGTCCGGAAAGCCTGGCCCGAGCGGTTCCCGCTCACCGCGCGCGTGGGTTGTGACGACCTGCACGATGACGGCCTTCAGTTCGACGACTCGATCGTCGCAATCAGATGGATGAAGGAACACGGACTCGATCTGGTCGACCTGAGCCTCGGGATGAACACCCCCGAGATCAACCAGTCCCCGTTCGCCGAAATGGGCTTTATGGTCGACCGGGCCGCACGCGTGCGCGCGGAGGTCGGTCTCCCGGTTGCGACAAGCTGGAACCTGGGGAAGCCGTCGGTCGCCGACCAGGTGATTCGGCAGGAGAAGAGTGACCTGGTCTATCTCGGTCGGCCCGCACTGTCGAACCCACACTGGCCGGTGTGGGCGGCAACGGAGCTGGGCGGGCAGGACCCCATCGATCTCGTCCCCCGAGACTGGCGAGGATGGCTTCGGCCATATCGTGGTCACGAGGCAGCCTCCGGTTGGCCGCCGCCGGCATCGAACGGTGCCGCTGACAACGCGCCGAGCGCGACCTAACAGAGCCAAACTTCCTCCCAGGCCGAAGCATCGGTTGCCGGCCTGGCCGCGCGCCGAGCCGGCTAGGCCAATTCGCGGCGCACTCCGGTACTGAAATCACCCCTTGGGTTCTAGGGGTCGTTGCAACGCCTTTGATCAGGAGGACGTTGCAGGTGGGTACGTATCAGCGATTTGGTCGC
>NZ_WBKP01000117.1 GCF_009602465.1 Cumulibacter manganitolerans
GGACGGGGAGCGCCCGGCGGCGCGGCCTCCGGGCTGAGGGCGGCCGGCGGGGCTGAGGGCGGCCGGTGGCGCGGCCTCCGGGCTGAGCAGCGGTCGGCGGCGCGGCCTCCCGGGTGAGCCCTGACCTAACATGGAGCGATGCGCACGGGCGGTGACCACTACTTCAGCAGCACCCCAGGCGCGCTCAGCGACCCCAAGGAGGTCGACGTCCTGCTGCCCGACGTCGACCTGACGCTCTGGACCGACGCGGGTGTCTTCAGCCACGGCCGGCTGGACGCCGCGACCCGGATCTTCCTCGAGACGGCTCCCGCGCCGCCGCCGACCGGCGTGCTGCTCGACCTGGGCTGCGGCTACGGACCGATCGCGTTGGTTCTCGCGTCGCGGTCTCCGAAGGCTCAGGTGCTCGCGGTCGACGTCAACGAACGGGCGCTTGGGCTCGTCCGCCGCAACGCGGACCGGAACGGTCTTCGCAATGTGACGGCATCCCTGCCCGAAGACGTGCCGGAGGATCTCGAGCTCGCTGCCATATATGCGAACCCGCCGATCAGGATCGGCAAGCAGGCGATGCGGGAGATGCTGCTGCACTGGCTGTCGCGGCTCGCCGCCGACGGCGTTGCGTACCTCGTGGTCGGCAAGCACCTCGGCTCCGACTCGTTGGCCGGATGGCTTGAAGAGCAAGGATTCGAGGTCGTGAGGATGGCCTCCCGGAACAGCTATCGAACGCTGGAAGTCAGGCATGGAAAGGATGTGGCGTGAGCCAGCTACGCGGCACGGATCTCAAGCGGTTGCACCGCGGCTGGAAGCGGACTTCGCCACCGCCTCTGGCGTTGATCCTGGAGAGCGTCGCCTCGCCCTGGAACGTCGGCGCCATAACCAGAACCGCCGCCGCCCTCGGGATCGCGCACCTGTACCTGTCCGGCGACACTGCATCCCCGAGATCCGCGAAGACACAGAAGACCGCGCTCGGTACCGATCGATACCTCAGCTGGTCGACACATGACGACGGTCCCAGCGCCGTAGCCGCGGCCCGTGGTGACGACTACTACGTCGTGGCGGTGGAGCTCGCCAACGAGTCGGTTCCGATGCACACCCTCGACCTCCATCGTCCAGTGGCGCTGCTGCTCGGGCACGAGGACCGCGGAGTCAGCGCCGCGGCCCTCGCGGCGGTGGACGCGTCCGCATTCCTGCCCCAGGTGGGCCGCGTCGGTTCCCTGAACGTGGCTACCGCGGCGTCCATCGCGATGTACGAGGCCCGCCGCCAGCACTGGGTCACCCTCGACGAGCTCCCCTCCCTCCCGGACTGACCCGCTCCATCCCGACCTGACCCGCTCCATCCCGGACTGGCTAGCCCGCTTCACGCTTCCCGAGCAACCCCTTCTCATGGTCGTCGAGCGGACCCTTCTCTTGGTCGTCGAGCGGATCCGTCTCTTGGTCGTCGAGCGAGCGTCGGGGGCGGGGACTGTGGCGGCCCGGGCCTAGGTGCCGGGTTCGGCACCCCAGACGCTGCACAGGTCGGCACCTTGAGGGCCCTTTTCTTGCTCCTCGAGCGACTCTCTTCTTGGTCGTCGAGCGAGCCCACCTCTTGGTGGTTGGGGCGTTTTTCTTTGGTCGTCGAGCGAGCGAGCCCCTTGGGGCGAGCGATGTCGAGACGCCGGGAGCCGACAATGTCGCCGGTGCGCGCGGTTGTGGCCCACAGATAATCGGTTGTGCACAGATCCCTGCTGTGGCGGGGTTCTGTCGCGGAAATCTTGTCGGTGCCGGTCCGTAGATTCAGGGGCATGATCAGCAGCCCGCCCGTGACGGACCCGGGAGCCGA
>NZ_WBKP01000118.1 GCF_009602465.1 Cumulibacter manganitolerans
GGCGGCGGGGCGGACGACGTCGGCGGGCCGCTGCGCCCGGTCCTGGGCCGCGGTGGCGCCGGGACGCCGCTGGTGCTCGACCTCCGCGAGCCGGGCGAGGGCGGTGTGGGCCCGCACGGCCTGCTCGTGGGCGCCACCGGGTCGGGCAAGTCCGAGCTGCTGCGGCTGCTGGTCTGCCGGTTGCTCGAGCGGCACGGCCCCGCCGAGCTGTGCTTCGCGTTCGTCGACTTCAAGGGCGGCGCGACGTTCGCGCCGTTCGACGGCCTTCCCCAGGTCGCCGCCTCGATCACCAACCTGGAGGACGACGCGGGACTCGTGGAGCGGGCCCAGACCGCGCTGTCCGCGGAGCTCGCCCGGCGGCAGCGGGTGCTGCGTGCGCACGGCGTGGCGTCGATCGTCGACCTGCCCTCCGGCACGCTGCCGCGGCTGCTGGTCTGCGTCGACGAGTTCAGCGAGCTGCTGGCCCAGGAGCCGCAGACGATCGACGTCCTGACCCAGATCGGGCGCCTCGGCCGCTCCCTCGGCGTGCACCTGCTCGTGGCCAGCCAGCGGCTGGACGAGGGCCGCATCAAGGGCCTCGACGCGCACCTGTCGTACCGCATCGCGCTGCGCACCCAGGGCGCCGCGGAGTCCCGGGCGGTCATCGGCGTCCCGGACGCCGCCGCGCTGCCGATGACGCCCGGGCACGGATACCTCCAGGCCGCGGGCGCCGTCGTGCGCTTCGTCGCCGACCGGTCCACGGCGGCCGCGGTCGCCCCCGCCTCCGAGCGACCCGGGCCGGTCCGCCGCTGGGCCCACGCCAACGGACCCGAGACCGACCGGACCGCGGGCGCCGACGGGCAGACGGTGCTCGAGCAGGCGACCCGGCGCGCCGGGCGGCGGCCGGGACGCGCCCGGCCGATCTGGGTCCCACCGCCGCAGCGCTCGCCGCGGCTCGACGAGCTCGTCGACGACCTCGCCACCCGGCCGGGGCGCGGCTACGGGTCGGTCGCGGGGCAGGGCGCGCAGGTTCCCATCGGGTGGGTGGACCTGCCCGAGCGCCAGGCGATCGAGCCCTACCTCGTGGATCTGTCCGGCGGCCGCGGGCACGTGGGGATCGTCGGCGCGACCCGCGCGGGCACCAGCACGGCGCTGCGCACGCTGCTGCTGGCCCTCGCCCTGCGGCACACCCCCGAGGAGGCGGCCTTCTTCGTCGTCGACCTGTCCGGTGGCCGGCTGTCCGCCCTGGAAGCGCTGCCGCACACCGCCGCCGTGGCCACCGCGGCCCAGCCCGAGCGGGTCCGCGCGACCATCCGGCACGTCGCCGCCCTGGTGCGCAGCCGCGAGGACGACCCGACGTCCGCCGGCGGCCGGGTCTACCTGGCCGTCGACGGGCTGACCCGGCTGCGCGCCGATCACGAGGACCTCGAAGCCGTCGTCCTGGACGTCGCCCGCCGCGGCCTTCGGCTCGGCGTGCACGTCCTGTGCACCGCGCTGCGGTGGCTCGATGTCCGCCCGCCGCTGCGCGACCTGCTGGGGACCCGGCTGGAGCTGCGGCTCGGCGACCCCGTCGAGTCCGAGATCGACCGCAGGAACGCGGCCCGGGTGCCCCGCGGGACGCCGGGGCGCGGCCTGACCGCGGAGGGCCGCGCGCTGTACG
>NZ_WBKP01000119.1 GCF_009602465.1 Cumulibacter manganitolerans
CGAGGTCGAGCAGATCGCCGAACGCGCCCGGATGGTGCAGCAGATGGGCGGCGCCGACAAGCTCAAGCGGCAGGCCGACGCCGGTCGGCTGAACGTCCGGCAGCGCATCGACGCGCTGGGTGATGCCGGCTCCTTCGCGGAGGTGGGCGCGATCTCGGGGTTCAGCGAGTACGACGCCGACGGCAATCTGAAGGATCTGCGGGCGAGCAACTTCGTGCTCGGCACGGTCAGGATCGACGGCCGCAAGGTGGTCGTGGCCGGTGACGACTTCACCGTGCGCGGTGGCGCGGCGGATGCCGGTATCCGGGAGAAGCAGATCCACGCGGAGATGATGGCGAACTCGTTGCAGCTGCCGATCGTGCGGCTGATCGAGGGCACCGGCGGTGGCGGGTCGGTGCGCACCCTGGAGGTCGACGGGTACACGTACATTCCGCAGAATCCGGGGTGGGACTACGTGGTCGACAACCTCTCCGTCGTGCCGGTGGTCGCGTACGGCGGCGGCCCGGTCGCCGGCCTGGGCGCCGGACGCACCGCGATGTCGCACCTGGCGATCTTCGTCAAGGGCCAGTCGCAGCTGTTCGTCGCCGGCCCGCCGGTGGTCGCGCACGCCACCGGCGCGCAGCTGAGCAAGGACGAGCTCGGCGGGCACCACGTGCACGGGCGCAACGGCGCGGTCGAGCGCTGGGTGCGCAGCGAGCAGGAGGCGTTCAGCGAGATCCGCCGGTTCCTGTCCTACCTGCCGTCCTCGGTGTACGACCTGCCTCCGGTGATCGAGAACGCCGACGACCCGGTGGACCGCGCCGACGAGGCGCTGCTCTCGCTCGTGCCGCGCAACCGCCGCAAGGTCTACCGGCTGAAGACGCTGCTCGACGGGGTGTTCGACGCCGGCTCGGTGTTCACCTACGCCGAGTACGGCGGGTCGGTGTTCACCGGCCTGGCCCGCCTGGACGGGCACCCCGTGGGAGTGATCGCCACCGACCCGTACAAGGGTGCCGCGGTCACCGCGACCGGCGCCCAGGCGATGACCCGGCTGATCGATCTGTGCACCACCTTCCACCTGCCCCTGGTCTCGCTGACCGACCAGGCCGGCCTCGCGATCGGGCTGGCCGCCGAGAGCACCGGCGCGATCCGCGACGGCGCCCGCGCGATCGTCGCGGCCTACCAGGCCAACGTCCCGGTCGCCGAGATCGTGATCCGTCGCGTGTTCGACGTCGGCGGCGCCGGACAGGTCAACCGGCACGCCCACCACCGGCAGTGGGCCTGGCCCTCCGGTGACTGGGGCTCGCTGCCGGTGGAGGGCGGCATCGAGGCCGCGTACCGCGCCGACCTGGAGGCCAGCGACGACCCCGAGACGCTGCTGGGCGACATCCACGCGCGGCTGGAGGCCATCCGCAGCCCGCTGCGCACCGCCGAGCACTTCGGCGTCAACGACGTCATCGACCCGCGCCAGAGCCGCACCCTGCTGTGCGACTGGGTCCACGACGCCTACCGGATCATCCCGCGGCTCACCGGCCGGCCCACCTTCGGAGCCCGGCC
>NZ_WBKP01000120.1 GCF_009602465.1 Cumulibacter manganitolerans
GTCCCTATGCGCCAGCCTCTGGTGAGACATGTTGTCGATCTGGAGGGGCTGGCGTATGGGCCAGAAGCATTATCGGGTGGATCAGATCTTGGTGATGATTGCCGAGTATGAGGATGCCCCGCGTGGGCAGAAGGCGTTGACGCTGCGTCGTCTCGGTGTGTCTCGCCAGTCGATGGGCCGCTGGATGTTCATGCGCGATGCTGGGGACCTGGCATCGATCGGTAAGCGTGGAGGATGGCGTATGACCCCTCGTGGTGAGAGCGCGGAACTGACGCGATTACGCGCCCGGATCCGCGAGCTCGAAGGTGACCTGTCCAAGGCCGAGGCGGACCGCGATCTGGCGGTCAAGGGGGCTGAGGTGCTGGGAAAAGCACGCGAGCTCTTGCAGATTCTGGCCGATCAGCAGGAGCAGCAGGATCGGTCCGAGACATCCTGAGCAGCGCGGTGCTCGGTCTGCAGGAGGCCGGCTTTTCGCTGGTGCGTGCCGTGGCGCTGGTGGGCTATTCGCGGGCGTCCTGGTATCGGCACCAGCAGCCGGCCGGCGAGCGTGCGCCGATCACTCCGCACACTGAGCGGGTGCAGCCGCACGCGTTGAGCGGGGCCGAGCGCGCGGCGGTGCTGGCGCATCTGGCACGCGAGGAGTTCGCTGACCTGTCGGTGCGGCAGGTGTTCGTTCGGGTGCTCGATGAGGGGATTTATCTGGGATCGCTGCGTTCCTGGTACCGCATTGCGCGTGCTGCGGGAGCCAGCGGCGACCGCCGGCGGCTTGCGAGCCACCCGTCGCGGGCTATCCCGCAGCTGGCCGCCGACGGTCCCGTTCAGGTGTGGTCCTGGGACATCACCCGGATCGGCTGCGCGGGCTATCGTTCCGCGCTGCACCTCTACGTGATCGAGGACGTGTTCTCCCGCAAGTGCGTCGGCTGGCGCCTGGAGCCGGTGGAAAAGGATGAGCTCGCGGTCGCGCTGGTCGCCGACGCCATCACCGCGCACGGCGCCCCGCACACCCTGCACGCCGACGGCGGGCCGTCGATGACGTCGGGGGCGATGAAGACCTACCTGTTCGAGCAGCACATCACGCACTCGCGATCGCGACCGCGAGTCTCCAACGACAACCCGTTCTCCGAAGCGCTGTTCAAGACCGTGAAATACGACTTGAGCTACCCGGAACGCTTCGAGGACCTCCAGCAGGCCCGCGCCTGGTTCACGGGCTTCTTCGCTGTCTACAACGGCCAGCATCGCCACAGCGGCCTGAACGACTACACCCCCGACGACGTCCACAACGGGACCTGGCGAGCAATCCAGATCGCTCGCCAGGCCACCCTCGATGCCTACTATCACGCCAAGCCGGGACGACATCGTCAACCACCACGCGTCCAAGCACCGCCCGGCGTCGTCCACATCAACCCACCGCGGCCGCAACCCGAACTGTCTCAAGCTGCTTGACACATTCCG
>NZ_WBKP01000121.1 GCF_009602465.1 Cumulibacter manganitolerans
GGTTAGGCCGTGAGGGCCTGGAGCTCGGGTTCGGTCACCTCCTCGGCATCGGCGGTGGGGTCGACGGCCTGGGATCGGGCGAGGACGTCGAGTCCGAGGTAGCGCCGGCCTTCGGCCCACTCGTCGTGCTGCTCGGCCAGGACGGCGCCGACGAGCCGGACGATGCTCGGACGGTCGGGGAAGATGCCGACCACGTCGGTGCGGCGGCGGATCTCGCGGTTGAGCCGCTCGTTGGGGTTGTTCGACCAGATCTGGCGCCAGATCTCCTTGGGGAACGCCGTGAAGGCGAGGATGTCGGCGCGGGCTTCCTCGAGGTGCTCGGCGACGGCCGGGAGCTTTCCTTCGAGGGCGTCGATGACGCGGTCGAACTGGGCGTGCACCGCATCGGTGTCGGGTTGGTCGTAGATCGAGTGCAGCAGTGCCTTGACCCACCCCCACGAGGACTTCGGCGTCACCGACATCAGGTTCGCGGCGTAGTGGGTGCGGCACCGCTGCCAGGAGGCGCCGGGCAGACTCGCGCCGATCGCGGCCACCAGGCCGGCATGCGCGTCGGAGGTGACCAGCTTGACCCCCGACAGGCCGCGGGCGGTCAGGTCGCGGAAGAACGCTAGCCAGCCGGCACCGTCCTCACTCGAGGTGACCTGCACGCCGAGGATCTCGCGATGCCCGTCGGCGTTGACGCCGGTGGCGACCAGCACGTGCACCGGCACCACGCGGCCGCCTTCGCGGACCTTGAGCACGAGCGCGTCGGCGGCCATGAAGGTGAACGGCCCGGCGTCGGTGAGCCGCCGGGTGCGGAACTGCTCGACGTGCTCGTCGAGCTCACGTGCCATCACCGACACCTGCGACTTCGACAGGCCCGTGATCCCGAGGGTCTGCACGAGCTTGTCCATCCGCCGCGTGGACACGCCGAGCAGGTAGCAGGTCGCCACCACCGAGGTGAGGGCGCGTTCGGCGCGCTTGCGGCGCTCCAGCAGCCAGTCCGGATACAGCGACCCGCTGCGCAGCTTGGGCACGGCGACGTCGAGCGTGCCGACACGCGTGTCGAGGTCGCGGTGACGGTAGCCGTTGCGGGCGTTGACCCGCTCGGTGCTGCGTTCGCCGTAGCCGGCGCCGCACACCGCGTCGGCCTGCGCCGACAGCAGCGCGTTGACGAACGTGCTCAGCAGATCCCGCATCAGATCAGGGCTCGCCTGGGACAGCTGCTCGTTCAGGAAACGGGCAGGGTCGATACTTGGTACAGCGGTCATCAAGGTGTCCTTCTTCGAGTCGGTTGTGAGAGATCACTCGAAGGATCCACCTGGTGGCCGCGCCTACGTTGGAGGCACGCGCTCACTCAGGTCCGTCGTACACCACTCTGCTGG
>NZ_WBKP01000122.1 GCF_009602465.1 Cumulibacter manganitolerans
CTGCGGATGATGCGCCCGGCCACGGCAAAGACTCGGAAACGTAGCCGTTTGGGTTCCCAGCGGCGAGCCGGGTGCTCGGTGGGGAACGCGAGGGTCTGCATCCAGGCGAGCAGGTCGGCAGCGAGAGCGACGACCTCGAGCCAGATCCTGTTCTTGGCGTACTCGCGGAAGGGCAGGTTCTGCAGCCCGGCGTCTTTCAGGGCGCGGATGCGGTCCTCGCAGCGGGCGCGTTGGCGGTGCCTGACCTCCAGCATCGGCAGGCTCCAGCCGCGACCGGTGGTGTTGGTGGCGAAACACGTGACCCGCCAGCCGTTGTGGTCGGTCAGGCGCAGCTGCGCGCCGGGGTGGGGCCGTTCACGGCGGGCGATCACTCGCATTCCGGCTGGCCATTGCTTCGGGCCCGGCCCGGGATGCGCGGTCGTGAATGATGGGCGCCGGCATCCACGAGGTGAGCTCGGCGACCTGGGCATCGGCACGCGGCTGCCCGTCGCCGTCGATCGCCGCCCGCCAGGCTTGCTCGGGGATCACCGCGATCGCGGACGCGACGGTGTCTTGGGCGGTGAACCCGATCGAGTACTCCAGGCCCAGATCGGTGATGTGGTGCAGGAACACCTTCGAGCAGGCGCCGGTGTCGGCACGGACCAGCACCTGCGCCTGCTCGCCGTCGGGGAGCTGGGTCAGGGCGTGATCCAGCGTGGTGATGTGATCGGCGCTTATCCACGGCGAGGCCTTCCCCGGCCGCAGGTCCAACGCCAGTGGTTCGCCGGTGCCGTGCTCGCCGTGGTCGACAAAGCTGCACATCGGCGCGAACCCGAACCCGCGTTTGAAGGTGGGCTGCGCGCCTTCCTTCTCCGAATGCGCGCTCACCAGCGTGGCATCGATGTCGACGATCACCTGGCCACCGGTCCGCGTGCCGGGCACGCCGCCCAACGGCCGGCGTCGGGACCACACGACCGCGCGGGCATCCGCGCGGGCGGCCCGGATCGCGCTCACCGCGGCATCAACATCACCGGCTAGCGCAGCGAACACGCGAGAGACCGTCGGGTCGGAGGCGACCGTTCCGAACACCCCGGGCTGAGCCCGCAGCGCCGCGACGTCTGCCAGGCAGTCACCACCGAGCGCGACCGCGGTGGCGACATCGAGCAGGACCGTGCCCGGATCGTGGATCGCTCGCGGCGCGCGCCACGGCGCAAGCGCCCGAGACAGGCAACGATCCAGACCGGCGACCCGCAGCACTTCCTTGATCAGCAGTGCTCCGGAGGAGGAAATCAGCGACTCGCGGACGGGATCAAGGACCAGATTCGGAACACGGCTACGCTTCACCTACGGAGTGCCTCTCTGCGTGAT
>NZ_WBKP01000123.1 GCF_009602465.1 Cumulibacter manganitolerans
TGCCGAGGATGTTCACTGCGCGCCTCCGTCGTCTCCCGCGTACCGCGGGCGTTCGATGTGGACCACCTTCACCCGGGGCATCTCGTCGAGGAGCTCCGGGCCGTAGCCGAAGCCCGCGCCGCGCACCCCGCGCGGCTCCGCCGAGCCGCCGGGCGCGCCGCCCGACGACGAGACCGTCGTGCGGCTCAAGGCCGGCGCGATCAGCGCGGTCGGCATCGGCGACCCGCGGCTGCTCGACCCGGCGGGCGACCTGCGGGTGGTGTCGCTGAGCGACGTCGCCGCGCGCCGCAGCGTCACCGTGGCGATCGACGGCGACCGGCTGCGCGCCGCCGCATGCGTGGGGGCGCCGGCCGTCGCGGCCGAGCTGCAGGTGCTCTTCGAGCGCGGGCTGCCGGTCCCCGCAGACCCGGCCCACCTGCTGATCGACCGGACGCTGGTCGCCGCGGCGCCGGACTCCACCGCGCTCAACCGGATCCCGGACACCGCGGCGTTTTGCCGCTGCAACGGCGTGACCAAGGCGCAGATCATCGCGGCCTTCCGCGCGGGGGACCGCACGGTGGCCGACGTCGCCGCGCGCACGCGGGCGACCACCGGGTGCGGGGGCTGCCACGACGCGGTCGGCGACGCGCTGCAGTGGCTGGCCGACGCCGACCCCGAGCAGTCCAGCACCGTGCCGGCGCCGGCCCGCGCGACCACCGGCGCGGCCCTGTGAGCGGGATGTTTCCTGCCGTTAACACGAGCCACCGACACCGAAACATGCGCTCCGTAGCGTGAGCGCAAGCCCCGAGAGGAACGATCGATGAGCACATCCAGCACCTCCCCAGCCGCGGCCTGCCGGGTCGTCGTGATCGGCGGCGGCATGGTCGCGCACCGCTTCGTCGAAGCGCTGCGCGACGGCACCGAGAGCGGACGCGTCGCCGTCACCGTCGTCGCCGAGGAGCCGCGAGCGCCGTACGACCGGGTCGCCCTGACGAGCTACTTCACCGGCCGCGACCCGGAGTCGCTGAGCCTCGGCGACCGCGCCTTCTGGCGGGCGCCGGGGGTGACGCTGCGCACCGCCGCGACGGCCGCGGCGATCGACCGGGCGCAGCGCACCGTCACCCTCGCCGACGGGGCGGTGCTGCCGTACGACGAGCTCGTGCTGGCCACCGGCTCGTCCGCGTTCGTGCCGCCGGTCCGGGGACACGACCTCGACGGCTGCTTCGTCTACCGCACCATCGACGACGTGGCCTCGCTGCGCGGCTACGTCGAGGGGCTGCGCCGCGAGCACCCCGAGCGGCCCGTGCGCGGCGTCGTCGTCGGCGGCGGCCTGCTCGGCCTGGAGGCGGC
>NZ_WBKP01000124.1 GCF_009602465.1 Cumulibacter manganitolerans
CGGGGTCATGGCCGACCCGGGCGATGTCGCGCTGGCCGAGATCATCGAGGTGCGCAAGCAGCAGGCCGCGCTGCACCGCCGCGAGCTCGAGCTGCTGGTGACCATGCGCCGCAACGCGGCCTCGCGGCTGCCGGACGACGCGGTCCCCGGCGGCGTGCGGCGGCTCTTCGGCGAGCCGGCCGACCGGTGGGTGCGCGCCGCCGAGATCGTCGCCGCCGAGCTCGCGCCCGCTCTGGAGATCTCGCCGCTGACCGCGATGAACCTGGTGCACTGCGCCGATCGCGCCGTCCGGCTGTTCGGCGGCCTGCTCGAGCGGCTCGGCGACGACGCGGCGTTCGACGCCGCGCGGTTGCGAGCGGTCGATCAGCTCACCAGCGAGCTCAGCGACCCGCACGCCGAACGGGTCGCCGAGCTGCTGGCGCGCTCGGCCACGATCGGCACGCCCGCCCGGTGGCGGGCACGGGTGCAGCGAGTGATCGGACGCGTCACCGGCACCGACATCTCCCAGCAGCGCCGCCGCCGGGGCATCGCCGATCGCCACCTGTCGATCGGGAAGATCGACATCCACGGGATGTGCGCGGTCTCCGGCTATCTACCCGCCGCCGAGGCGGCGGAAGCCGATGCGGCGCTCGAGTTCATGGCCGCCACCGCAGACGCCGGCGACCGGCGCACCCACGACCAGAAACGGGCCGACGCGTTCCTCACCGCACTGCGCGGGCCGGCCGCCTTCCGGCGGCACGACGTCGGCGACGACGTGGACCGCCTCGAGCAGCCGTACGTCGACATCGACGCCCAGCCGGCCAACGTGACCGACGAGGAGGCCGACCTCGTGGCCGCCGTGTGGGCGAAGATCCGCGAGCTCGGCACCCAGGTCAACCTGACGATCCCGCAGATCCCCCAGCGGCTCGTCCAGATCACCGTTCCCGCGCCCATCCTGGCCGGCGCCGATCTGGTACGCCGCCCCGAGGCCGACTACGCCGCGGCGTCCATCGGCCGCCTCGGCGAGATCGACCCGGCCTACGCCCGCCTGCTCGCCCGCGATGCCCGATGGCGGCGCATCGTCGTGGACCCGCTCAGCGGCGCACCCCTCGACGTAGGCACCAAGCAATACCGGCCACCCAAACGGATGCGCACCCGGCTCTACGTCCGCGACGGCACCTGCCGGTTCCCCGGCTGCGAGCGCCCCGCCCACCGCTGCGAGCTCGACCACGTCATCCCGCACCGGCCCGACGGAACCGGCGGAACCACCGCCGACACC
>NZ_WBKP01000125.1 GCF_009602465.1 Cumulibacter manganitolerans
TCCTCGGCGAGCGCGGCCAGGCCGAGCACGGTGGCCTGGGTGAGGTGGCCGTACGCCGACGCGGCGCGGGCAGCACCCTGGTCGGCGGCGAGGCGCGAGTCGACGGCGTGCCGGGTGGCGGCAGCCCCGAGCGCCGCCGCGCGCGCGGCCTGCTCGGCACCGGCCGGCCCGACGCCGGCCACCAGGTCGTCGGCGAGAGCGGTGAGCGCGTTGTGTACGTCGGTCAACGCGGTGGCGCCGGAGTCGAGGGCGGCCGTCGCGTCATCGAGCGCAGCGGTGTCCTGCCGGGCGTTCTCCAGGGCCTCCGCCGCGGCGGGGTCCGTGGTGGTCACCGCGGCGACCGTCGTCCGCAGGTAATCGCCGAACGCCTCGCCGGATCGCGCCGCGTCGATCGAGGCCAGCGCGCGGTTCGCCCGATCGGCGTCCGCGACGACCGTCGCGGTGAGCCCGAGACGCGCGATGCGCGCATCGAGGCGGCTCGATGCTTCGGTGAGTTGCTCGACGATCGCTCGGCTCTGCCGGCCGAGCGACTCGAGGGTGGTGGCGCTCGGCTCCGCGGCCGCGACCTCGCCCTCGGTGGTGTCGTGCAGGGCGTGCAGGGCAGCGAGCCGATCGGTCAGCGCCCGCGCCTCCGAGCCGACGGCAGCCAGCTGCCCGCGGAGCGCGGCGGACTGCGTGACGAGGGTGCCGGGCACGGTGGCGGCGAGGACGCCGGAGATCCGCCGCGCGAGCTCGGAGACCGCGCCGGCGGTCGGGTCGACCGCGGCGGTCGCGTCCGCGTACGCCGTGCGCACCGTCGCGGCGTGCCGCTCGGCGACGGCCCGGGCGTGCGCCTCGTCGGCGACGGTGCCCGCCTCGGCGGCCGCGGCGTACGCGCGAGCGATCTCGTCCGCATCGACGCCTGTCGAGCCGAGGGTCGCGGATGCGCCGAGCTCGACCGCGTGCTGCGTGGACCGGCTCGCCGCCTGGCGCGCTCGAAGGGCCGTGCGAGCGGCGTCCTGGCTGCGTGCGTCGCCCTCGGCGAGCAGCGCGCGCACCTCGTTCGTGCGCGCGGTGGCCTGTGCCTGCGCGTCGTGGATCGCCGCGTCGTCGACCGCGGACGGCGCCGACGGGCCGCCGGTCTGCGGCGCTGCGACGCCGAGGGCGCGGCGTAGACCGGTCCTGG
>NZ_WBKP01000126.1 GCF_009602465.1 Cumulibacter manganitolerans
CTTGGGTTCTAGGGGTCGTTGCAACGCCTTTGATCAGGAGGACGTTGCAGGTGGGTACGTATCAGCGATTTGGTCGCTTCACGCCGCCGGCGGTTCGGGTGGCGTTCTGGGCCGGGATCCGTGGCGGGGCGAGTGTGCCCGAGGCGTCGGCGGCTGCCGGCGTGTCGCGCCAGTTGGGGGCGCGGTGGTTCCGCGAACGTGGGGGTGTGCTGCCACCACCTGCCACCCTGTCCGCGCGGTATCTGAGCTTTGACGAGCGCGAGGAGATCGCCCGGCTGCGCGCGCAGGGCAAGGGCCCCAGCGAGATCGGCCGGGTGATCGGGCGGGACAAGTCCACGATCAGCCGCGAGCTGCGGCGGGTGGAGAAGGTCCGCGCTGATCGCCATCGCGTGCACTACAAGGCCTCGGCCGCGCACCGTGACGCCATGGCCAAGGCGCGTCGGCCCAAGCCGTGCAAGCTGGCGAGGTATCTACCATTACGCGGCGAGGTCCAAAAGCGGCTCGAGGAGGGCGATAGCCCCGAGCAGATCGCCGGCCGGCTGCCGGTGGACTTCCCCGACGATCAGGAGATGCGGGTGAGCCACGAGACGATCTACCAGGCCCTATACGTGCAGGGCCGCGGCGCGCTGCGCCGCGAGCTGGCGGCGTGCCTGCGCACCGGCCGCGCGGTCCGCAAGCCGCGACGCTCGAGCACCGAACGGCGCGGCCGGATCCCGGACATGGTGAGCATCAGCGAACGACCAGCCGAGGCGGCTGATCGCGCGGTGCCGGGGCACTGGGAAGGCGATCTGATCCTTGGCTCGACCGCCTCAGGGTCGGCCGTGGGCACGCTGGTCGAGCGCACGACCGGGTTCGTCATGCTGCTGCACCTGCCCCGTGATCACACCGCCGCGACCGTGGCCAGGGCCATGTGCCAGAAGGTCGGCACGCTGCCCGAGCAGCTCAAACGCTCCATCACCTGGGACCAGGGCGTCGAGATGGCCAAGCACGCCGAATTCACCGTGCAGACCGGCGTCCCGGTCTACTTCTGCGACCCGCACTCGCCCTGGCAGCGCGGATCAAACGAGAACACCAACGGGCTGCTACGCCAATACCTACCCAAAGGCACCGATCTGAGCTTCTACGGACCCGGCATGCTCGACCAGATCGCCCATCAGC
>NZ_WBKP01000127.1 GCF_009602465.1 Cumulibacter manganitolerans
CGTCCCGCGCAGGCAGCGTGCCGCTGCCGCGTCGCGCCGGCGCGGTCTCCGGATCGCGGCGCTGCGGAGCCGCACGCGCCTGCTGGCTCACGGCCCGTCCGCGGGATCGGTGGCGATCTGCTTGCCGAGCTTCTGGTACTCGCGCCGGACGGCGAGCTGCAGGTGGCGCATCCGGACGGCGCCGCCGTCGGAGGCGGCGAGATATGCCGCGGCGAGCGCGACGTTGCGGATCTGGCCGCCCGACAGCGGGTAGCCGGCGGCCAGCGCGGTGACGTCCACATCGGCCGCGACCGGCGCCGCGGGCCCGAGCGCCTGCTGCCAGAGCCGCCCGCGGGCCGGCTCGTCGGGGAACGGGAACCGGACGTCGAAGGCCAGCCGGCGCAGGAACGCGTCGTCGAGATTGCGACGCAGGTTCGTGGTCAGGATGGTCAGGCCCTGGTGCTCCTCCATGCGCTGCAGCAGGTAGGAGATCTCGATGTTGGCGTAGCGGTCGTGCGCGTCGCGCACCTCCGATCGCTTGCCGAACAGGGCATCCGCCTCGTCGAACAGGAGCACGACGTCGCAGTCGGCCGCCGCCTGGAAGATCGCGTCGAGGTTCTTCTCGGTCTCCCCGATGTATTTGGAGACCACCGCGGCGAGGTCGACCTTGCGCAGCTGGCAGCCGAGCTCGCCCGCGATCACCTGCGCGGCCGCGGTCTTGCCGGTCCCGGACGGTCCGGAGAACAGCGCGTGGGTGCCGGCCGCGCCGGTGCGGCCCAGGCCCCAGTCGCGCAGCACGACGTCGCGGTGACGGGCGCGCTCGCACATCTCGGCGAGCTGCGCGCGGGTGTCGGGCTCGACGACCAGGTCGTCCCACGTGTGCGTCACGTCGACGCGGCGCGCCACCCCGTCGACGGCCCGCCCGGCGAGCTCGCCGGCGGCGGTCCGCAGGTCCGCGACGTCCGGGACGGGGCATTCGGTCAGGCTCCGGCGCGCGCGGGCGATGGCGACCGCATCGCCGATCTGGCCGGCGTGCAGCCGGTACGAGGACGCGAGCGCAGTCGACTCCGCCGGCGGCAGGGCGAGCCCGGCGTCGTCGAGGTGACCCTGGTTCATCCGGCCGT
>NZ_WBKP01000128.1 GCF_009602465.1 Cumulibacter manganitolerans
GCCTGTTGGAGGGCGAGGTGGTCGACACCGAGGGGGCGGCGGCGGTGGTGCTGCCGGCGGCGCAGCTCGCGCTGGTCGGCATCTGCGCCTGGGCCGGGCTCGCCACCATGCTGTGGTGGGCCGCCTCGGCACACCCGTCGCCGGCACTGCTGGACCTGACGCGGCGGCTCACGCCCGCCTCCTGGCGTGCCCCGCTCGCGCTGGCGCTGGGCGCCGGCACCCTCGGCCTGAGCGCCTGCGGCTCGCCCGCCCCGCCGACCGGGCACGCCCTCGAGGCGACGGCACCGGCGTACGCCGCCTCGAGCGACGCCTTCGACTGGCCCACGAGTGCGCCCCCGGCCACGCCGGCGGCGCCGGATCCGGGGCCGGCGCCTCCGCCGACGTCTGGGCGCGCTGTCGTCGTCACGGACGGCGACTGCCTCTGGTCGATCGCCGCCACCGAGCTCGGGCCCGGCGCCGAGCCGGCCGAGATCGCCTATCTCGTCGAAGCCATCTACGACGCCAATGCGGACATCATCGGCGCCGATCCCGACCTGCTCCGCCCCGGAGCGACGCTGACCATCCCCGGGAGCACCTTATGACCACCGCCCCGATCTCGCTCGCCCGCGCACCCCGCCACGAGCCGCAGGCCTACGCGGCACCGCAGCCGCAACGGCACCTACGGCTCGTCGAGGCACCCCAGCTGACGATCGACGACATCATGGCGCAGCACGCCGACGCCCGATCGCAGGCCGACCCGCTCTTTCGGCCGGTTCCGGCCGGCGAGGCCGACCTCCCGGCGGCGGAGACGTTCACCCGCAGCTTCTTCACCGCGCTGTCGGAGGTGATCGTGGGCCGGCGCTCCGCCGACCAGCTCGCCCGCCATGTGGCGCTGCCGGTGCTGCACTGGGTCCGTGGCCGCACGCCGCGGCGTCGAGACGTAGTCAGCTGGTGGTCGGCGGCATTGCGCGGTGACCGCGTCTCGACGTCGGGCTCGTTCCTCTCCCT
>NZ_WBKP01000129.1 GCF_009602465.1 Cumulibacter manganitolerans
GGGCGCGGACCGGGCGCGGGTGCCTCGGACGCCGGGGCCGGGGCGGGTGCCGGAGCCGGAGTCGGCGGCTGCGCGGCGGCCGCGGGAGGCGCGGGCGCAGGCTTCGGTCCGGGCTTGGGTGCGACCGAGGACGGCACGGGGCCGCTGACCTCGACCTTGGGCGGGCCGGACTTCGCCGCCTTCTGGCTGCCGCCGCCGGCGGCGAGCTGTTCCTTCAGCTTGCGCGCCACGGGCGCTTCGACGGTCGAGCTCGCGCTCTTGACGAACTCGCCCATCTCGCCGAGCTTGGCGAGTACTTGCTTGCTGGTGACACCGAGCTCTTTAGCGAGCTCGTGCACGCGGGCCTTGCCTGCCACGGGTCTCCTCATCTTGAAGCCGCAGCAGGGACTCCGCTACGACCTCGTGTTTTTCCAGTGAAGAACAGTCATCGCTGCATCTTCATCGGGCTGCCTGATTCATCGGGATGCCTTGATCATCGGGATCCATCACCAATCGGGTCACGGTTGCTGGTCGGTGAGCTGTGGGCCTCGGCGACGTACCGCTCGACCTCCGCTGTCCGCACCGGAGAGCCGGTGCGCAGAGCGCGGACGAAGGCACGCTTCCGAGTGGCCGCCTCGAGGCAGGTGGCCGTGGGGTGCAGGTGCGCCCCCCGGCCGGGAAGTCGGCGCCGCAGGTCGACCCGGACCAGTCCGGGATCTGCGGCGTCCACCACGATGCGGATCAGCTCGCTGGCGTCCGCCGTCCGGCGGCATCCGATGCAGGTTCGGGGGTTCACTCGTGAGCCCTCCTCACCGGCGGCTGCCGTCCGCGCGTGCGGGACACCATCAGACAGCATACCCCGCGCCGCCGGGCGCGCGGCGTCGGCACGCGGACGGAGGCTCTCTGCGGACCCGCGACGCGGACGATCAGCGGCGCGGACCCGCCGGGGGTCGCTGCCCGTCGGGCCGGTCGGCG
>NZ_WBKP01000130.1 GCF_009602465.1 Cumulibacter manganitolerans
CGGACGATCCACGCGCGCACGACGTGCCGCCGCCGCGGCCGGCACCGAGCACGGCTCCGGCAGGCGGCACCGCTCCAGCACCCCGCACGCCCCGGATACCTGCGGAGCCCGGCACCGTCCAGCAGGTCCCCAGGGCGGGGCAGGACGCCGTCCCCTCGGCCGGGCAGGACGCCGTCCCCTCGGCCGTCGGTGCCGCTCGGCGCGCGACCGCGCGGCTGCACGGCCACTTCGAGCTCGTCGCCGCCGACCATGCGAGGGTGTGGCTGCCGGGCCGGCGACCGATCGCCCTGGTGCTCACCATCGGCGCCGCCGGGCCGCGGCGGCCAGTGGTCGCGACCCGGGACGGACGGACGATCTCCATCGCGCTGAGCACCGCCGCGAGCACCGCGGACATCGCGGCGGAGGTCGCCGGCGGTGTGACCGCCGCGCTGCTGCACGATCTCGACCCGAGCAGCTTCGGAGCCGACTCCGTGCTCACCCGCGACGGGACGGTCACGCCGCGGGCCCGGCTCAGCCGCGACGACCTACGCCGCATCGCCGTCCTGCAGGAGCTGCTCTGGCAGCTCGAGCACACCCACGGTCCGCTCCACGACGCCGTGGTGCGCGCGCTGGACGAGCGGATCGGCCAGATGGGGCTGGATCCAGCCGGCGGAGCGGCCGCCGACGCACGCCGTGGCCTGCTGCCGCCGGAGCTGCGCGGCGCGCTGGCCCGCACCGATCGGCGGCGCACTTCGGTACCGGAATCGGGAGGCGGATTCACGCGGTCGTCGCAACGCCTGTTGTTTTTGGCGGCGTTGAGAGTACCTCGTTGAGGACTTCGGCTGGT
>NZ_WBKP01000131.1 GCF_009602465.1 Cumulibacter manganitolerans
CCCGCAGCGCCGTCTGCCGGACGACGGCGGCCGGCTCTCCTCGCGCGGCCGCGCGGGCGCCCTCGCGGGCGGCGGCGACGCAGCGCAGCTGGGCGGAGACGGCGACGATGACGGTGAGCAGGCCGCCGAGCACGATCACCAGCGCAGGGAGCGCCAGCGCCGTCTCCGCGGTGACCATGCCACGGTCACCGCGAACCCCCGACCGGGTCATCAGATCGTCGACAGGGCGCGGGAGATCAGGTTGCCGAGCGCCGCGATCACCGAATCACCCGTGACCACCTGGTACAGGATCGCGGCGAACGCGCAGGCCGCGATCGTGCCGACGGCGTACTCGGCGGTCGTCATGCCGGTCTCCCGCGGATGCTCGCGCAGCGGCCCGAGCAGCCGGTCGACCAGGTGCAGCAGCAACGCGGCGAGGCCGTGCCGGAGCGAACGGACGGTGGTGTCGATGTGGTGCTTCACGATGCTCTCCCGGGTTGGTGGATGGGCTAGAGGATGTCGCCGGCGAGGCCGATCACGATCGGGACGATGCCGAGGCAGATGAACGAGGGCAGGAAGCACAGCCCGAGCGGCGCGAGCGCCCGGATGCCGGCCTTGCGCGCCGCCACCTCCGCAGCGATCCGCGCGTCGTCGCGCAGCTGCGCGGCGGTCGCCTCCCACGCCTGCGCCAGCGCGGCGCCGCTGTCGGTGGCCCTCGAGGCCGCGCGGCCGACGGCGCCGAGCCGGCGATGCATGCCGAGCTCGGCCCAGGCGCGCGCCGCCGGTTCGCCG
>NZ_WBKP01000132.1 GCF_009602465.1 Cumulibacter manganitolerans
CCGGTCGAGGTCCAGCTCGTCATGCCCGCCACCACCCTCCTGCCCCCGCAGTCCGCGGAGCCCGGTGATGCCGAGGCGCGCCCCACCGGTGCCGAGTGTGGCTGGATCGGCGAGCACCCGATCCCGGCGGTGATCGCCCGCGACATCGCCCTCGCCGGCGGGGCCGACGAGGCGGCGCGGTGGATCCGGCGGTTGTTCACCGACCCGATCAGCGGCGAGATCACCGCGGCGGACGCGACGCGGCGGCGGTTCACCGGAGCCACCCGACGCGCCATCATCGCCCGCGACCGCGACTGCCGCAGCTGCGGCGCACCCATCCGCCACCTCGACCACATCCAGCCCCACGCCGCCGACGGACCCACCACCATCGCCAACGGGCAAGGCCTGTGCCAACGCTGCAACCAGGTCAAGGAACAACCCGGATGGCGCACCCAGCCCCGCATCATCGAAGGCCGGCACGTCACCGTCACCACCACCCCCACCGGCCACGCCTACGTCAGCACCCCACCACCCCCGGTCACCGAACCGCCACCGAGAAAAGTGGTACCCCTCGAACAGCGACTCGCGGAATACCTCCGGCGCCGAGCAGGCTAAGCCCACTCGCGGCGTACTCCGGTACCGAAACCACCGGCGGATTCACGCGGTCGTCGCAACGCCTGTTGTTTTTGGCGGCGTTGAGAGTACCTCGTTGAGGACTTCGGCTGGT
>NZ_WBKP01000133.1 GCF_009602465.1 Cumulibacter manganitolerans
GAGCACCCGGCTCGCCGCTGGGAACCCAAACGGCTACGTTTCCGAGTCTTTGCCGTGGCCGGGCGCATCATCCGCAGTGAATCGCCCCGGGTTTAGTGGAGGGCGAGTTCTCCCGGCAGCGGCTGCTGTCGGGGGTTGTTCTGACGGTAGTACTGCTGCTCGGCCTCGAGGGGTGTCTGGTAGCCGATCGAGGAGTGGAGCCGGTTCTCGTTGAACCAGTGCACCCATGACAGGGTGGCGAGCTCGAGCTCGTCGGCGGTCCGGAACGGTCCGTCGATCTTCACGCACTCGGTCTTGTAGAGCCCGACCACGGTCTCGGCGAGGGCGTTGTCGTACGATCGCCGACGGTGCCGATCGAGGCGATCGCGCCGACCTCGGCCAGGCGCTCGGAGTAGCGCAGCGCGGTGTATTGCGATCCCGCGTCCGAGTGCTGGATGAGGCCGGTGACGTCCTCGCCGGCGCGGTCGCGGACCCACAGGGCCATCTCGAGCGCGCCCAGCGGCAGGTCGGTCGGCATTCTGGACATCGTCCGCCAGCCTACGATGCGCCGCGAGTAGACGTCGGTGACGAACGCGGTGAACGCCATCCCGGACCATGTCGGGACGTAGGTGAAGTCCACGACCCACAGCTCGTTGGGCCGCTCGGCGCGGAACTCGCGCTGCACGTGATCTGGCGGTCGCGTCGCGG
>NZ_WBKP01000134.1 GCF_009602465.1 Cumulibacter manganitolerans
AACCGCGCAATGCCGCCGACCACCACCTCACTACGTCTCGACGTCGCTCCGCCTAGCGGCTTCGCTCGCTCGACGACCGTGAAAGGCAAAGCCGACGCCCCACCCCGGCCGTCGAGCGAGGGAGAGGAACGAGCCCGACCTCGAGACGCGGCCACCGCGCAATGCCGCCGACCACCATCTCACTACGTCTCGACGTCGCTCCGCCTAGCGGCTTCGCTCGCTCGACGACCGTGAAAGGCAAGGCCGACGCCCCACCACGGTCGTCGAGCGAAGGGCGAGGAACGAGCACGACGTCGAGACGCCGCAACCGCGCAATGCCGCCGACCACCACCTCACTACGTCTCGACGTCGCTCCGCCTAGCGGCTTCGCTCGCTCGACGACCGTGAAAGGCAAAGCCGACGCCCCACCCCGGCCGTCGAGCGAGGGAGAGGAACGAGCCCGACGTCGAGACGCGGTCACCGCGCAATGCCGCCGACCACCAGCTGACTACGTCTCGACGTCGCTCCGCCTAGCGGCTTCGCTCGCTCGACGACCGTGAAAGGCAAGGCCGACGCCCCACCACGGTCGTCGAGCGA
>NZ_WBKP01000135.1 GCF_009602465.1 Cumulibacter manganitolerans
GGCATCAGGCACACGGTCTCGCGGGCCACGTTCTGCGCGGCCTGCTCCCCGATCGCGGCGCCGGTCAGCAGCGCGAGGGTACGCGGGAGCTCGCGGACGAGGCCCTTGGCGAGGGCGAGGTCGTTCGCGGCCCGCCACGGCGACACGCCACGCGCGAGGGCGACCTGCTCGGCGATGCCCTTACCGGCATCCGCCCGCGTCGCACCCGCCGCCAGAGCGGCACCGCGGAGTGAGGCATCGAAGGCGACCTGCACGTGCGCCTCCACCGCGGCCACCGCGGCGCGCAGCCGCCGCAGATCACCGAGCAGGTCGATCAGGCCCGCGTCACTCACGCTGCTCAACGCGGCGGCGCCACCACAGCCGATCGCCGAGCCGTGCCCAGGTAACGCATCGACCGCCGAGGCGGCCGTGTCCGCTGCATCGGCCGTGCCCGTCGGCGCAGCGGCGTCGAGGGCGATCTGCTGCACCGCCAGCCAGGCGCCGCGCACCACCGCCACCGGCGAGGCCACGTCGGCTCCCGGGTCCGTCACGGGCGGGCTGCTGATCATGCCCCT
>NZ_WBKP01000136.1 GCF_009602465.1 Cumulibacter manganitolerans
GCGGAGAACCGCGAGCTGAAGCGCGCGAACGAGATCCTGTTGGCGGCGTCCTCGTTCTTCGCGCGGGAGCTCGACCCGCGACTGCCGTGGTAGTGCAGTTCATCGACGATCATCGTGACCGGTTCGGGGTCGAGCCGATCTGCCGGGTGCTCACCGAGCACGGCGTGCCGATCGCTCCGTCCGGTTACTACGCGTTCAAGAAGCGCCCCGCCTCTGCGCGGTCGGTGCGGGATGCTGAGCTGCTGGTGGCGATCGAGCGGGTGTTCTGGGACCGCCAGCTCGGGCGCGGGATCAGCGGCGCCCGGAAGGTCTGGCGGCTGCTGCATCGCGAGGGCATCGTGGCCGCCAAGTGCACCGTCGAGCGCCTGATGCGCCAGCACGGGCTGCGCGGTATCCGCCGCGGCAAGCAGGTCATCACCACGCGCCCCGACGACACCGCGACGCGACCGCCAGATCACGTGCAGCGCGAGTTCCGCGCCGAGCGGCCCAACGAGCTGTGGGTCGTGGACTTC